>NZ_KV840334.1:0-133689 GCF_001839185.1 Staphylococcus sp. HMSC65H10
AGTTTTGGATGCCGTCTTTGTTGCTGTCTTCCCATACATAGTCACCTAAGTTGTATGTCGCTGGAACTGGTTCTGGTTCAACAACTGGTTTGAAGAAACCGCTGTCGATTGTGTAATCATCAGCATTATTGATGACAACTGTAGTTGTTGTACCGTTTGAATCAAGCGCTGTTAAATCGCCTTGATTTACAAGTGTTGCTTCATAACCTGCTGGCGTTGAGAAGTTAACTGTGTACTCACCGTTTTCTAGGCCAGTGAATTCATATTTACCGTCAGCGCCTGTTACTGTTGTTTCAGTCGTGCCGTCTGGTTTTGTTAACGTTACAGTTACGCCTTCGATTCCTACTTCGTTAGAGTTTTGGATGCCGTCTTTGTTGCTGTCTTCCCATACATAGTCACCTAAGTTGTATGTCGCAGCTACAGGTTTATAGAAACCAGAGTCGATTGTTAAGTTATCCGCACCATTAATTGTTACAGGTACAACTAAACCATTTGAGTCTACAGTGCTATCTATTCCAGCATTTTGTGTAGTCGGAACATAGCCTTCTGGTGTACTAAATTCTACTGTATAATCTCCGTTATTTAAATCTGAGAATAAGTAGTTCCCATATCGGTCTGTTACTGCTGTATTGATAATGTTACCGTTAGCATCTTTAAGAGTAACTAACACGTTTGAAATTGGTGTTTCTCCACTATCTTGAATACCATTTTGGTTAGTATCTTCCCATACATAGTCACCTAGTCTATAAGTTTCAAGTGTTCCGTCTCCAGTACCTGAACTATTTTCAATTACAAAGCTGTTATCAAAGAAATAGCTTGCTGTGTAACCAGATTGATCTGTTGCATAGAGAGTCGCTCTAGTTGTTAAATTTGAACTATAAGTCGGATCGAATTGTGAATCCATAACTACTACATACGGATTATCAATCGCACCGAAATTAATAATCATATCACCATTTGCATTTGTATAAATACTTCCGTTATTTTGGAAACTTTGTGCTAAGTCTTGGTAACCTGCAGCTTCAAAATCATAGCTATCAGGTAATTGACTTGGGTCTGGAACTTCATAAATATGGAAAGTTGTATAGTCAAAGCCAATTAGCGCATTACTGTTACCGTCTTTTGGAGCCATAACTAGAGCTGCACTGCTTAAGTTTAAATCAGTTGGGTTGACATAAACCACTTCAGTAAAATCGTTAGTTGTATTTGTCGCATCAACATTTGTAATCATTGAATCAACGTATGCCGGATAAACCCCATGTTCGTGTGAATCATATGCATATGTGATTTGTGTATTAAATGTTTCACCAGCTAAGTTATAAGTTAATGGGTATGTTCCATAATCTTTCGCTGTATTACGATCCGCAAACTGCGCTAAACTAAAGCTCCCTGATACATCTTCTTTATCATTAACCCAGTCAGTAAAGGTATAAGTTAAAGTTTTAGTAGTTGTGTCGTAAACACCGTTTGCAACTACATATCCTGATGGTGATAATAACTCAGTTGTGAATTGATTGTTAGTATTTGTATAATCTAGTTCCCCATCCATATTTGCATATGTTGGCATTTGTACAGTGAAATAGTCTCCACCTTGCACTGTTCCATTAACAGTATAATCTGCATTCAATCGGAAATTACCACTTTGGTTAGGGTCAATCTGTTCTGTTGAGATTGTAGGATTTGAAATAGTAACTAAATCATTTACATTCGTGCCTGTTGCTGCTGCTAATGTTGTGAATGTTGTTGGTGATGCTGACATTAAACTGAATGAACGTGACATTGGTGTTGTTTCAGCTGTCGTTTGAATTGTGTTTGCATCTTTATTATCAGAAGATTGTTGCAATAATTTGTATGTTGCTAGTTCAGGTGAATCAGCACTTGTAACACCAGCTTGTGCAGCTAAATCACTTGATTGTAAAGATGTATCTTGAGTAGTACCTGCATCTGTAGTTGTATTTGAATCAGCAGCTGCAATGACTTGTTGAGTCGGTTCAGTAGATGAGACAGTATTTTGTTCAGCACTTGGTTCAACTGTTGACTTATCAACCGTTTGGTCAGTAGAACCTTGAGTAGTTACAGGTTCTTCAGCTGTTTGAGCAGAAGTCGTATTTGAAGTGCTTGATGTATCTGCTGATTTTTCTTGTGTTGTACTGCTTGGTTCTTGTGCAGCAGTTGTAGGTGCATCTACTTTATCTGAAGTTGATGATTGTGATGATGTATCAGAAGTTGATTTTTCTTGTGTTGTAGAAGTTGTTGTATCAGCCGACTCTGGTGCTGATTGTGATGATGTATCTTTTGTTGTCGATGATGTATCTGTTGAAGATGCAGTTTGGGAAGAAGTTTCTTGTTGTGGAGCATCTGACGCAGTTGTTGTATTTGTATCATTAGTAGTTGTTGTATTTTGTTCTGGTGTTACAGTTTCACCAGTTGTAGGTGCATCTGTAGTTTTTGTATCAGTTTGTGGTGTTGTTGATTCAACAGGTTGGTCAACCGATTGGTCAGTTGATTGATCTGTTGTGTTTGTTTGTGTTTCTTGTGTCGGTGCAGTCTCTTGAGTTGGTGCAGCATCTTCTGTTGGTTGTGATGCTGGATCACTAGTCGAACTACCTGACGTTTGGTTACCAGTAGAATCAGTTGTTCCTTCTGCAGCTCTTGCTTCGTTACCAATTCCGAACAATAAAGTTGCTCCAACGATAATAGAAGCTGTTCCTACAGTGAAACGACGGATCGAATATTTATTTTGACGCCTTGCGTCAAAGCCTCGCGAATGTGAATTATTTCTCATATTAAGATATAACCCCTTTCCAAAAATTAAAAAATTTCCCTTGTCCAATTGTTACGTATATTGTTTACCACTTACCTAAGTTTTCAAAAAACTAGTATAAATAGATAGTATCACAGTTCCAAACAACTTTGTATTACTATTGATTTATTTTTCGTAAATTTTATGGAACAACGCATTTCAACAACAAAAACTTAACTGCATGAAATTTTTTGATTAAATGTATAATTATGTTAACGAAAAATCATCTGTAAGTTGGTCGAATCCACACGATGCAATTGAACTCAATTTATTTCGTTTTTATAAATTATCACTCTGATTAGAGTTAATTTACTCTACAGTTTCCAAAATAATCTCAATAATAAAGCGTTTACAAATTTAATAACCCCTTAATATTTGTCACAATTTAGACACATTTAGATGATTTCTTTTGTATTTTTTGATTTAAATGTCCTAACTTTAACAATTTAAATATTGTAAAACATCCCTTTCACATAAAAATCTTCACTTGCATATCCTCCCGCACAAATGTAAACTTAAATCATTAATAAGTTTACATATTGAATTTCACTATAAAGGAGATCTCGATTATGCAAATTGCACAAGATATTTTAAACGGTAAATCACTCACTAAAGAAGAAGCCTATAATTTATATACAGATGAATCTATTGATACGATGACATTATTAGATGAGGCTTATGCTATTCGAAAACATTATTACGGAAAGAAAGTAAAACTGAATATGATTTTAAATGCGAAGAGTGGTATCTGTCCTGAAGATTGTGGGTACTGTGGTCAATCAAGGGATATGAAAAGAAAAGACCGTTATGCTTTGATTCCTGAAAATGACATTGTGGCTGGCGCAAATGCTGCTGCTGAACATCAAATAGGTACATACTGTATTGTGATGAGCGGTCGTGGTCCTAGTGATAAAGAAGTTGACCATATCACTTCATCAGTGAAACAAATCAAACAAACGCATCCTGAATTAAAAGTTTGTGCATGTTTAGGCATCGCAAATGATGATCAAGCACAACGTTTAAAAGATGCAGGTGTTGATCGTTACAACCATAACTTAAATACAAGTGAAAATTATCATGATACTGTGGTCACAACCCATTCCTATGAACAACGTGTGAATACTGTAGAAATTATGAAAGCACATCATATATCACCTTGCTCTGGCGTTATCTGCGGCATGGGTGAAACAGATCAAGATAGAATTGATATGGCCTTTGCCTTAAAAGAAATTGATGCAGACAGTATTCCTATTAATTTCTTACATCCTATTCAAGGCACAAAGTTCGGAGAGATGGACGAACTTACACCTATGAAATGTTTACGAATCATTGCTTTATTCCGTTTGGTTAATCCAACTAAAGAAATTAGAATTGCAGGCGGACGTGAAATCAACTTACAATCACTCCAACCTTTAGCATTACTAGCAGCTAACTCAATTTTTGTAGGTGATTACTTAATTACAGGTGGTCAGCCGAATGAAATGGATTATCGCATGATTCAAGACTTAGGTTTTGAAATTGATCACAGTAATTTACCTGAAGATACTGCCGAACAAATCACACAGAAATTAGAAGCATAATAGTAGAAACATAAAAAATAGACCTGAGACTGTTATCGTTGTCTCAGGTCTTTCTTATTATGCAACTCTTTCAGCAGTATAAATACTACGTGTTTCCCACTCGCCAGTTTGTGGATTATAATCATCACATGTAATTAATGTTAATTGATCTTTTTTCTTTTTCTGTTCAGCTAACACACTAATTTCAGTAGGTTTTACGTCTTTAATCTTTGTGATTTTATATTTACGTGTTTCTTTGCCGACCTTAAAAGTGACTTTTGCACCTTTTTTTACTTTGTGTAAATTTGTAAATTGATAGTTGCCTGATGTATTTGTATGACCGGCAATCGCTATGTTTTGTTGATCTAATGATTCATCCTCTTCGGCTAAGCTGACACCTCTGTTTAATTGTTCAGGTGTTGCTTCACCAGGATAAACCGCTTCTTTAATATTCACACTTGGTATATCAATATACCCTACCAATTGTGATTTATCTTTAGGAACTTGCGGCACTTCTTTTTTCTCTTGTTTTTTTGAGGCTTGTTGTTTATCGTATTGTTCTATTTTCGCTTCATTTTCTTTACCAGCTATAAAGTGGTTGATTTGTGGTTTAAACACCATAAAGATGCCCGCTAAAATAAGTAAGACACCCACTAATGTAAATAACCGTGATTTCCATTTACCCATTGTAAACCTCCTAATTCAGTTCGACTCATGCTGTGAATTTCATTCATTATAACATGGTTTTCAATATTCATATAGAGCAATGCGCTCACTAGCAATCACAATAAAAATGTTATACAATTAATTAGATAACAAACTATTTTCAAGGAGAAAGACGATGTGGAATTTATTTAAAGGAATCGTTTTTATATTAGCACTTATCGGAACTTACAAAGTATGGCAAGAAGGCAATTATTTATCTAACTTCCTACATTTCTATGGTCAAATTTTTAATGGTACTTTCTTAAGTCAAATTCAACAATGGTCAGATAATCAACCTTTACTTCAAAACCTTGAATATTATACTGAACAACTTCCTTCACTAGATGAAATCAAAAATTTTCTACATTTAACATAAAATCATCATTTATAAAGCCTGTCACTTACTTTATAAATGATGATTTTATTTTATTGTTGCTTATGGTGTTTCAACTTCATAGATTCTTTATATGCTGCATCAGCACTTTGAAAATGCGGACTGCGAGGAATGACTTTATTTTCGACAGCTGTCTCATATGCGCCTAACTTTTGTGCTTCTGTTTTCTTCGGATCATTAAAGAATGCTTTTAATTGTTTTTCTGTTGTTATACCTTTGACTTTATATTTTTGTGTTGCTGCTGCCTTCGCATCATTCTGCATTTCAGCTTTAATCGTATACAAACCTGAACCCACTACTAACAAAAATAATAATGTACCGATGATTAAATTCTTCATCACTTCACCTCTAGGTATGAATTTCAAAAATATTATAAACCTAACCCTAGAACACACTCCACTTTAAACTTACTTGTTCACTAAATCTACTTATTTCATTTCTTTAAGATGCACCAAAAGTGAAAACTTTACCCTTTACATATAGTAATTGTACCTAGTATAATAAATATATCTTACATTACATGAAAAAGGATGATTATTAATGTCACAAGTTTTATATATCACAGCACACCCATTAGATGAAATGGTTTCTAACTCAATGGCAGTTGGAAAAGCTTTTATTGATACTTACAAAGCAGAACACCCTGAAGATGAAGTCGTTCACATCGACTTATTTAAAGATGAAGTACCTGAAATCGATGCTGAAGTATTTTCAGGTTGGGGTAAATTACAATCTGGCGAAACATTAACAGATTCAGAACAACAAAAAGTTAACCGTTTAACTGAACTTGTAGATCAATTCGTAGCGGCAGATAAATATGTTTTCGTTACACCAATGTGGAACTTATCATTCCCTCCTGCAGTTAAACGTTATTTCGACGCAGTCGCAGTTGCTGGTAAAACATTCAAATACACTGCTGAAGGTCCACAAGGCTTATTAACAGATAAAGCAGCATTGCATATCCAATCACGTGGCGGCTACTACAGCGAAGGTCCAGCAGCTGACTTTGAATTAGGCGACCGTTATATCCGTACTATCCTAGCATTCATGGGTGTACCTGATATTAGTTTAATCGCAATTGAAGGTCACAATGCAGAACCAGAAAATGCAGAAGAAATTAAACTAAATGCGATTCAACAAGCAGAACAATTCGCAAAACAATTTTAATCATATAAAAACGGGCAACCTTAATGGCTGCCCGTTTTTTATTATTTATCTTCGTTTTTCTTTTCTAATTTTTCTTTTTGCTTTTTCGCTTGCTCTTTAGTTTCGTCTACTACGCGTCCTTGGATTGAACCTTTTTTCTCTTCAGCCATAATATAGCCTCCTTTAGTTATGTTTTATCTTATATCAACTAAACAAACGGTTGAATTTTATAACCGTACTTATTATATTACCCAAAAGAGAATTGAATCACACATATTTATGCTTTTTCATCTTCAAATTGCTCAAAATAATTTTCATCTAAGTGATTCAAATCTAGATGTTCAATCTGTAACGTTGTATGATGCAAGCCATACTTTGTTTTTAATAATTGCTCTAACTGGTTGATGATGCGATAAGCATCCTGGCTATCTTTACTATCTAATACCACATGTGCAGATAATGAATACTGATCAGAAGTTACACTCCATAAATGGAATTCATGCACATCTAAAACATGTTCTGCTTTTTTCATATCATCCATGATTTGATCGACATCTAAACCTTCTGGCACAGATTCCATTAAAATCATCCACGCATTTTTCAAGATTTTATAACCGCCATTTAATAACACAGCTGAAATGACAATACTTAAAATCGGGTCAATCATTTGAATACCAGTCAATTTAATTAAAATCACTGCTAAGATGACACCCACTGAATTTAATAAGTCACCAAAGAAATGCCATAATGCACTTTGAATATTGATATTTTCTTCAGATTTTAAAGAATGATACAGTAACCACGTTAATACAATATTAACGATTAAACCAATTACCGCAATCACTAACATTAGTCCACTTTCAATTTCTCTCGGGAAAATCATACGCATAATAGCTTCATAAAAAATCCACAGTGAAATCACTACAAGTGCCAGTCCGTTCAAGAAAGCAGCGATAACTTCGAACCTTAAAAACCCATAAGTAAAACGGTCAGTCGGCTGCCTGCTTGATAAATAAATTGCGACCATTGATAACCCCAGTGCTAAAACGTCACTGAGCATGTGGAAGGAGTCTGATAAAAGTGCCAGTGAGTTCGACACGATACCTCCTATAAATTCAACAAATGTAAAGAATAACGTAATAATTAAAGATAACCACAGTGTTTTCTTAGAACTTTGTTGAATTTTGCGATGTTCCACATGATGAAAATAATAGGTTCTAGAATAATTTCTCGCCATTATTTTCTTCTCCCCCTTCTTGCCATTGTTTCTTTTCTATCCATTGACAATATATCCCGTAATTAACTTTATACTTCTCACTAGTATATCAGTCTTTAATCGTGGTGTACGCCCCACAAAGCAGTTTCACATGTTTTAATAATACGTTTTAATACCGCAATACGCGCTGTTTTCTTATGATCAGCTGGCACAACATACCATGGTGCATTATGAGTATCGGTTTTTTGAATCATATCCGCACTGGCTTCTAAATATAAATCCCACTTTTCACGGTTGCGCCAATCCTCATCCGTAATCTTCCATTGTTTATCCGGATTTTCTTCTCTAGCTTTAAAACGTTCTAACTGAACATCTTTATCTAAGCTTAAGAAGAATTTTAACAGAATTGCTCCTTCATCTGTCCACATTTTTTCAAAGTCATTAATTTCATGATAAGCACGTTGCCATTCATCCGTTGTCGCAAAACCTTCTACACGTTCTACCAGTACACGGCCATACCAACTGCGGTCAAAAAGTTCAATATGTCCTGTTCGTGGCATATCTCGCGCAAAACGCCATAAGTATTGGTGTGCAAGTTCAACATCTGTAGGTGCACTAATCGCATTGACTTCATAACCCGTCGGATCAAGTTTCTCACGAATGCGTTTAATATTACCGCCTTTACCTGCCGCATCCATACCTTCAAACACTAAAATTAATGGAATTTTTCGTTCATATAACGCAAATTGAATTTCTAACATACGTGCTTGAAGTTTTTCTATTTGTGTTTTGTACTCTGATTTACTGACTTTTTCTAATGGATTATCGAAAACATCTGTTGTATACCCTTCAGTAAATAAACCATCACGTGTTTGAACACGTTCGTGATAAGCTTTAATCGCTTTTTTAAGGCGTTTGATAATGTGTTCATACATTAAAATAGTAGCCACTTCTCCATCCGTATAATCAATAATCTTCCAATCTTTTTGAGTTGGATCTTGAAGAATTTCACGCATTTCTTCAAGATAAATATCATCCGGAATAACATTTTCGTATTCTTGTGCTTTCCATCTTGTAAGAGGATTTTCTTTCGTTTGTCTAATATGTTCTTGGCGTTTTTGTTCATCAATTTCAATATAAAATTTAATGATTTCGTATTGGTCGTTTTCAAGCATCGTTTCAAAACCATCAATTTGATCACGCAATACATGATAATCTTTGTACTGTAAATGCTTAATCCCATTTACTTTGTAATCAATATAGTGCGCATACCAGCTACGGAAATAAATATTAATATCTCCTTTGCCTGGTAATGTGTTCCAATACTTTTGTAAGAATTGGTAACGTAAATTTTCTGGTGTCGGTGATGCGGTCGCAATAAAGCTCGAGTATTTCGCATCCAAAGTTAATAATAATTCATTAGATAAACGTGTTTTCCCTGCTGCAGGTACACCCTCGAAAAGAATCATCACTGGAATTCCTAATTGATGTGTTGTTCTTGTTAACTCAGATGCTTCTAACTCTAGGTCTTTAATCTTAGTTGACATTATTCTCACCCCATTTTTAAACTTACTTATAAATTAACATTTTTTACGCTTGAAATGGACAAAGGAGTAAAATTCCACCAGAACAAAAGCTATGTAAAAAGCGACCTACTTTACCAGTAAGTCGCTATGATTCAAATTAGAAGTTGGCATCACTTAAAATTTTATCCATTGAAGCATCTACACTGCCTTCATACATTGGACCGAATTTCACTAAGTGTACTAATAATAAATAGAATTTATAGAATTCAATGCGTTGATACGCACCTTCATCTAAAGGATAAGCTTTATCATAAGCTTCATAGAATTCTTCAGAGAAACCACCGAATGTCGTTGTCGCTCCTAAATCGAATTCACGATCGCCATACATTGGAGCTGGATCAAAGAGTGCAGGTTCACCATTTTCTAAGAACATATAGTTGCCGCCCCATAAATCACCATGTAATAGCGATGGTTTACTTTTGTGATTGTCTAATGCATTCACAATCACTTGACGTACATTATCAAATTTATTCAATTGATCGACGTTCCACAATCCTTTTTCAACGACCACTTCTCTTAAATGATCCAATCTGCGATTCACAAAGATTTCTTTCCAAGAATCTGTCCATTCATTATTGAAAGAAATATCTCTGCCTTCATAAGGGTGGTCGTAACCAAAACGTTTGTCTGGATTATGGAAATCATGCAATTTTGCGACCAATTTACCCAGTTCTGCTTGGCTGCCTCGTGGTCCCTCTTCTAGCCAACTTAATACTAAATAAGCATCTCCATCAATTTCACCATTCGCAATCACACGCGGTGCAGTAACCTCCGCATACTCAAAATCTTTCAACCCTTCTGCTTCTGCCGCATAGAAGTCATAAGAAGTATTCGGTTGTACTAATAAGAAGAAAGTTTCATCATTTTCAGTATCAATACGATATGCATCATTCACGTCACCGCCTGCGACAGGTACAATATCTTTAATACCTGAAATCGGTAAATTTTGTTGCCATAACTTATCCATTATTTCTTCCCCCGTTCTAAAATGTCTCATACATAATATATACCACTTATCTTATAATTATAACTTGCTTTTATTAACCCTCTTCTTAGGAACATGACTTTTGTTTATTTCTTTTTACAATAGCGTGTTATTCAAAATAACAATCTTTTTTGCAGTTGCTTTTATGCTATACTAATGACAAATAATTGGAGGGTGAAATCCTAAATGAAAAAACTTCTACATCGTTGGTTTATTCAAGGTCTAAGTTATATGACCTTAGGCCTATTCGGTTCACTTATTATCGGTTTAATCTTACAAACTATCGGTAAACAAACTTTGTTTCCTGTTTTAAATTTACATTTTTTATCTGAAATCGGCACGGTAGCAATGGGCTTAACAGGTGCCGCAATCGGTGGCGCCATTGCCTATGGTTTAGGTGCACAACCTTTAGTTGTCTTTTCTTGTATCATCGTCGGTTCTCTCGGCTATGATAAGTTTGGCGGCGGTGCAGTAGGTGCCTTCGTTGCCACTTTAATCGCCACTGAATTAAGTCGTTTTTATGCAGCTAAAACGAAAATTGACATTATTATCTCACCATTACTTACTTTAATTGTCGGTGGTGCAGTGGCTAAATTTATTGGACCATTCTTAAATGACTTTATGGTGTCACTTGGTAAAATGATTATGCTTGCGACTGATCAACGTCCGCTTGTGATGGGTATCTTAGTCGCAGTGATTTTTGGTCTAGCTTTAACAGCACCGATTTCAAGTGCGGCTTTAGCTTTAATGCTAGATTTATCTGGTTTAGCCGCAGGTGCCGCAACAATCGGTTGTTGTGCACAAATGGTCGGTTTTGCGGTAACGAGCTATAAAGATAATGGCGTCGGCGGTATCATTTCAGTCGGTATCGGTACAAGTATGTTGCAAGTACCGAATATCTTAATGAACCCCGCAATACTTATTCCACCGACACTCGCAAGCGCAATTGTCGCTCCAATCATGACGACACTCTTCCCAATGACTAATAATGCGGCAGGTGCAGGGATGGGAACGAGCGGTTTTATTGGACAGATTATGACGATAAATACCATGGGTGCTTCACTTCACACTTGGATTTTAATCGGTGTTTTCCAAATTGCTTTACCTGCCATCGTCAGCTACTTGCTTTATAAAGTGTGTCGTAATGCAGGATGGATTAAAGATGGTGATCAGAAAATCCATATTGGTGACAAACGCACTTCAAATTCGTAAACACAATTAAATATACATCATAAAAATAACGTTCTATCCTGATTACTTGGATAGAACGTTATTTTGTATTTAAACTAACTTACTTAGGAAATTCAGTTATTCTGTTTCAACACCTAATTCAGATAAATAGCTGCGTCCGAATTCAGGCATTGGTACATTAAAGTTATCTGCGATTGTCGCACCGATAGAACTGAACGTTGTATCACCGCTAAGTTCATGTGCTTGATCTTTTAATTTAGGACTATAGAACAATACTGGAATATATTCACGCGTATGGTCTGTACCAGGCGCAATCGGATCATTACCATGATCTGCAGTAATAATGACTAAATCATCTTCTTGCAGATTTTCAAAGAGTTCTGGTAAACGTTCATCAAATTCTTTGATTGCTTGCGCGTAACCATCTTTATCACGACGATGGCCATATAACGCATCGAAATCAACTAAGTTTAAGAAACTGAGTCCAGTAAAGTCATGTTTAACAACTTCAACAAGTTGATCCATACCATCCATATTATTTTTTGTACGTACTGCTTTCGTTACACCTTCACCATCATATATATCATTGATTTTACCAATTGCGATGACATCGTAACCATTATCCTTTAATTCATTCATGACAGTACGACCAAATGGTTTCAATGCATAATCATGGCGATTTGACGTACGTGTGAAATTACCTGGTTCGCCCAAATAAGGACGTGCAATAATACGTCCAATTAAATATTTAGGATCTTTCGTTAATTCACGGACCTTCTCGCAGATATCATAAAGTTCTTCTAAAGGAATGATATCTTCGTGTGCCGCAATTTGAAGTACAGGGTCAGCTGAAGTATAGACAATCAAATCACCTGTCTTCATTTGATGTTCGCCCCACTCATCAATAATCTGCGTACCAGAAGCTGGTCGGTTCGCGACTATTTTACGTCCTGTCATATCTTCAATTTCTTTAACTAGTTCATCTGGGAAACCTTCAGGATAAACTTTAAATGGCTGCATGATGTTTAAGCCCATAATTTCCCAATGACCTGTCATTGTATCTTTACCAACAGAAGCTTCGCTGAGTTTTGTATAAAAGGCTTCAGGATGTTCGACTTCATTAACAACTGGTAATTGATCAATATTACCTAATCCTAAACGTTCTAAATTCGGTAATTTTTGTTTAAATCCTTCTAATGTATGTTTTAAAGTGTGGCTGCCTTCATCGTTGAATGCGGCCGCATCTGGCCCTTCTCCGATACCTACAGAGTCCATCACAATTAAATGTACACGTTTAAATGGAGTTGTCATACTCATTCGCTCCTATCTTTCTTTATTTCAAATTTATTCAGTAATCACCGTATGAATCAATGTCGGTGCTTCACCTGTTTGCGCAATCGTAATATTATCATAGATTTTAGCTTTGACATCATCAATGGATTCCGTATTACTGTAAACTGTCATCAGGCTTTCGCCCTCTTCAACTTTGTCCCCGACTTTTTTATGCAGAACTAAGCCGACAGCTAAATCTATTTCATCTTCTTTTGTTTGGCGTCCTGCACCTAGCATCATAGACGCAATACCCATTTCGTTCGCCACAATCTCAGTGACAACACCGCTTGATTTGGCTGGAATGTTAATTTGGTATTTGGCTTGAGGTAATAATTCAGGATGGTCTACTACTTCTGTATTACCCCCTTGATTGCCTAAGAATGTGCGGAATTTATCTAAAGCTGCACCGCTATCAATAGCTTCTTGAAGTAACGTACGTGCTTCATCTAATGTTTCAGCTTTACCGCCGAGCACGACCATTTGAGAACCAAGCGTCATTACAAGTTCAGTTAGATCTTCTGGTCCTTCACCACGTAATGTATCGATTGCTTCTTTTAATTCAAGCGCATTACCAATCGCATTGCCGAGTGGTTGACTCATATCAGAAATAATCGCCATAGTTTGTCTGCCGACATCATTACCGATTTTAACCATCGCATGTGCCAATGCTTTCGCATCATCTAACGTCTTCATGAATGCGCCGTTACCTGTCTTAACATCTAAAACAATCGCATCGGCACCCGCCGCAATCTTCTTACTCATAATAGAAGATGCGATTAATGGGATAGAATTTACTGTACCTGTCACATCACGCAATGCATAAATCTTCTTATCGGCCGGTGTTAAGTTACCTGATTGTCCAATTACTGCTAATTTATCTTCATTTACAAGACGAATGAACTCATCTTCTGAGATTTCTACATGGAAGCCATCAACCGCTTCTAATTTATCGATAGTACCGCCTGTGTGTCCTAATCCACGTCCGCTCATCTTAGCAACTGGTACACCCACTGCCGCAACGAGTGGCGCAAGTACTAATGTCGTCGTATCTCCTACGCCGCCTGTAGAGTGTTTATCAACTTTAATCCCTTCGATTTTGGATAAATCAATCATATCTCCTGAATGTACCATTGCCATGGTTAAAGCAGCACGCTCTTCATCATTCATATCTTGGAAATAAATTGCCATCGCAAGACTCGACATTTGATAATCTGGGATGTCACCATTCGTATAGTGTTCGACCATCCAATTAATTTCTTCAGTCGTTAATGCCTTGCCGTCCCTTTTCTTATCGATTAAATCCACCATTCTCATAATACTGTCACTCCTTCAAGTATTCTCTTTCATCTGTGCTTTGTGACACTTGCTTACTTATATTTTACCATGAGAATACATCAAAACGAGAATGAAATGAATAGAGAATGAGTCAAAATCAAAAACAATTATTTGCGCCAAGAATATAAATAACACAATTTCACAAGCTTGTGAAACATAGATTAAACTGCGTATTTCTAGGGAAAGTAGGTGTATAATAAAGTAAATTAGAAATTGGAAGTGTTTAGGGTATGGCAAAAGTGAAAATGCGAGCAATCATCAATAAAAAATATGGCAAACATGCCAAAGCAGAATTAAAAGAAATCAAACGACCTAAAATCAAAGACAATCAAGTGCTTATTAAAATACATGCGGCAAGTGTCAATCCAGTCGATTTTAAAATTGCGCAAGGCGGTAAAATGCGCCTCTTCTTTAATTATAAAACACCTTATATTATGGGACATGATTTTGCGGGGGAAATCGTGGAAGTCGGCAAGCATATTTCTGCATTCCAAGTCGGTGACAATGTCTATGGCTTAAAAGCAGGTGCTTTCGCAGAATATATTACGGCTACGCAAAACCAAATTGCGGCAATGCCAAATCACTTAAGTTATGAAGAAGCTGCTTCTATTCCTATGGCAGGTTTAACTTCTTACCAAGCTTTAAATGACGTCATGCATTTAACCAAAGATCAAAAAGTTTTAATCCAAGCAGGCTCTGGGGGCGTTGGTTCTTTTGCGATTCAATTTGCGAAAGTATTAGGCGCTTACGTTGCGACAACAACCAGCAGTAAAAATCGTGAGCTTGTCAAAGATCTCGGTGCTAATAACATCATCGATTACCGTCGTCAAAACTTTACTGATAGTTTAACCAACTATGATGGTGTTTTTGATACGTTAGGCGGCGAAAACTTATTTTCAGCATTTAAGATTTTAAAACCTTTAGGTAAAGTGGTTTCTATCAGCGGCATTCCTGATGCGCAAACCGCGAAAGATTTGAAACTCTCTTTATGGAAACGTTTCTTATTAAAATTTGCGGCCCGTAAAGTTCATCGTGCAGCACGCCAACATCACGCTTCATATCACTTTATCTTTACACGTGACAGTCGTTCACAACTCAACAAAATCAGACAATTGATTGAATCAGGTAAAATCAAACCTGTGTTAGACTTAACTTTTGATTTTGAAGAAACAGATAAAGCTTTAGAATACATTCAACAAGGCCACGCAACTGGCAAAGTGGTCATTCGTATTTCAAGATGATTTGAAATACAAAAGCAAACATAAAAACACCACATCACTTTTATCACAAACCTCAACCTTTGCGATAGAAATGATGTGGTGTTTCTATATATATACTTCAAATAATTATAGTTTATTGAATTGAAATTTCAGCGTCTTCTTCTGCGTCAGCACCATTATCAATATAAACATAAGTTCTGAGCGTCAAAGCATCTGTATCTTTTTGGAATTCATAATTCTCTAGTGGAAATTCAAATGGTTTTTCCACTGTTTGTGCCGCTTCAACCACTTGTTCACTATGAATTTCATAGACTTGTAAAACATTTTCCATTTCATCAAAGTCACTGTGTTCTGTTTCATTTTCTTTGTGTTCGATTAAAGATAATTTAATTTTAGAGATTTGTTGATCCGCATCTCCGCCTTTTAATACGACTTTACCTTTAATCAATTCATTAGCATCAAACACATCTTTTTCTAAACGTGTTTCTACTGTTAATGCACCTACACCTAATGATGTTAAGATTTTTTCAAACATAGTATGCCCTCCTTGAAATGTTGTGAAGTTTTATCCTCTCGACTTATTTATCTCTTCCCTAACTTTAAGTCGTTTAATTCAAAAACTGATTCATTAGATTTGAACAACAACTTTATCTTAAAAAAGAATTTCATCTCATGTCAATCTAAGCATATTGAAAAACAGACACATAGAAAAATTCATTCTAAGCGTCTGTTTTTTTAGTTCTAATATTTATACACTAACTGGAGTGATACCTTTAAAGTTTACTAAATCGTATGCACGTACAACTTCTTCTGTTGTCGGTTCGATTACACCTTCTAATGGATATTCAAGTTCTAATGCTTCGTACTTATGCACACCAAGTTGATGATAAGGTAAGATTTCAAAGCGTTCTACATTCTCAAGTGAGTTAATAAATTCACCGAGTTTAATTAAATCTTCTTCATCATCAGTATAACCTGGTACAAGGACATGGCGAATCCAAACAGGTTGTTTTCGTTCTGACAACATCTTCGCAAATTTAATAATATGTTCATTAGGTTTACCTGTTAATGCGATATGTTTTTCATTATCAATATGTTTTAAATCGAGCAAAATCAAGTCAGTATACTCAAGCAAATTATCTAAATGGGAAAGAAATGCTTTTGTTTCATTCACACAGCCTGCCGAAGTATCAATGCATGTGTGAATATCTGCTTTTTTAAGCTCTTTAAATAATGCTTCTACAAATGGCATTTGAAGCAAAGGTTCGCCACCGCTGATTGTGACACCTCCGCCAGAGACAGTAAAGTAAGGACGATATGGAAGAATCTCATCCACTAATTCGTCAACTGTCGCTTTACGGGATGCGTCAGTCAAACCCCAAGTGTCAGGGTTATGACAGTACAGGCATCTTAACAAACATCCTTGCGTAAATATAATATAGCGAAGGCCTGGGCCGTCAACTGTCCCTAAACTTTCTACTGAGTGAATTCTTCCTTCCATAATAATCGTCCTTTCTTTTTGTTTCATGATCCATATTACTCTTATTTTTTATACGGCATACTTTTTATTCATAATAGGCATCAAGCCGCAATAAATGCGGCTTTTACCTTAATTACATTCTTTCGTGGAATGTTCTTGAGATAACATCTAGTTGTTGTTCTCTTGTTAATTTAATGAAGTTAACTGCGTATCCAGATACACGGATTGTTAATTGTGGATACTCTTCAGGATGTTCCATTGCGTCTAATAATGTGTCTCTGTTAAATACGTTGATATTTAAGTGGTGACCATGTTGCATTGCGTAACCATCTAATACAGAAACTAAGTTATGGTTTTGTTCCATATCTGTTTTACCTAATGATTTAGGTACGATACTGAATGTATTAGAGATACCATCTTTACAATATTCGTAAGGGATTTTCGCAACTGATGATAATGATGCTAATGCACCGTGTTCGTCACGGCCGTGCATTGGGTTAGCACCTGGTGCGAATGGTTCGCCTTCTTTACGTCCATCTGGTGTATTACCAGTTTTCTTACCATAAACAACGTTTGAAGTGATTGTTAAGACACTCATAGTATGTTCTGAATCACGGTAAGTTTTGTGTTTACGTAATTTTTTCATGAATGATTTTACTAATTCTACAGCGATATCGTCTACACGTTTATCGTTGTTACCATATTTAGGGAAGTCGCCAGTTGTTTCGAAATCTACTGCTAAGCCATCTTCGTTACGGATAGCGCGAACTTCACCGTATTTGATTGCTGATAATGAGTCTGCAGCTACTGATAAACCTGCGATACCTGTTGCCATTGTGCGCATAACATCTGTATCATGTAACGCCATTTCAATACGTTCGTAGCTGTATTTATCATGCATGTAATGAATGATGTTTAGAGAGTTGATATAAACGCCTGCTAACCATTCCATCATTTGATCGAATTTCGCATACACTTCATCGTAGTCTAAGATTTCTGAAGTTACTGGTACGAATTCTGGACCTACTTGTTTGCCTGATTTTTCATCTTTACCGCCGTTGATAGCGTAAAGTAAAGTTTTCGCTAAGTTAGCACGTGCACCGAAGAATTGCATTTGTTTACCGATACGCATTGCAGATACACAACATGCGATACCATAGTCATCGCCATAGCTTTCACGCATTAAGTCATCGTTTTCGTATTGGATCGCACTTGATTTGATACTCATTTCAGCACAGAAAGTTTTGAAGTTTTCTGGTAAACGTTGTGACCATAAAACTGTTAAGTTTGGTTCTGGAGCTGGTCCTAAGTTATCTAATGTGTGTAAGAAACGGAATGAGTTTTTAGTAACCATGTGACGTCCGTCAATACCTACACCACCGATTGATTCAGTTACCCAAGTTGGGTCTCCTGAGAATAATTCGTTGTAGTCAGGTGTTCTTGCAAATTTTACAAGACGTAATTTCATAATGAAGTGATCCACAATTTCTTGTACTTCACGTTCAGTGATGTCACCATTTTGTAAGTCACGTTCTGCATAGATGTCTAAGAATGTAGAAGTACGTCCTAAACTCATTGCAGCACCGTTTTGTTCTTTGATTGCTGCTAAGTATGCAAAGTATAACCATTGAACTGCTTCTTTGAAGTTTGTAGCTGGTTTGCTGATGTCATAACCATACATTTCAGCCATTGCTTTTAATTCATGTAATGCACGGTGTTGTTCAGATAATTCTTCACGTAAACGGATTGTTGCTTCGTCCATTTCAGTAGACATGTTATTGAAGTCTTTTACTTTTTCTTCAATTAAGTAGTCCACACCATATAATGCTACACGACGATAGTCACCGATAATACGTCCACGTCCGTATGCATCTGGTAAACCTGTGATGATACCTGCTTTACGGCAAGCTAACATTTCTTTAGAGTAAGCATCGAATACACCTTGGTTATGTGTTTTACGAATGTCAGTAAAGATTTTTTCAGTTTCTTTATCTAATTCATAACCGTATGCTTCACAAGCTGCTTTCGCCATACGAATACCACCGAATGGTTGCATTGAACGTTTGAATGGTTTTTCAGTTTGAACACCTACGATTTGTTCAGTGTCTTTGTTTAAGTAGCCTGCATCATGTGAAACGATTGTTGATGCAACTTTAGTGTCCATATCCCACATGCCGCCACGATCGCGCTCTTCTTTAGATAATTCCATAACTTGTTTCCATAAATCACTTGTTGCACGTGTTGGTGATTCTAAGAATGATGAATCGCCATTGTACATTGTGTAGTTCAATTGAATAAAGTTTCTAACATCCACTTCTGAAGTCCATTTGCCAGTCTCAAATCCTGCCCATGCTGATTGTTTTCTTGATTTTGGTTCAATCATTGATATCCCTCCATGGATAATGTGTATTTTAGGTTTATTGTTTGTTCACCTTTTCACATACTATTATACCTTGACTTGTGAAATAAATCACTAAAATATGAAAACGTTTTAATAAACATGTGTCAAGGTTGTGACTCTGTTAGATTAAGTGTTACATTCAAAAATCACTGTATTAGAACAGTAAATTTTTAATTGCAAATAAAAAACAATCCAATAAAGCGTTATATGCATTACTGGATTGCTTCAATATTTATTCAATGATTACTGGTTAATTTAACGTTACTTGTATCCTTGATCTTTCAAATAAGATTGTAAAACAACAGCTTGATTATGTTTTTCATCTTTAGCACCAAATAGAATAATCACATCTTTACGTGCATCTTTAACCATGCCTTCTAATGTTTTGAGTTCTTCATTTTGTTCATCATTGTTTTCAAGTTCTTTGATATATTTCTTTTTAAAGTCTTCGAACTTATCTGCATCATGGTTGAACCACTCTCTTAATTCTTTTGTCGGTCCGATATTTTTTAACCATTCATCCAAATTCGCATTTTCTTTTGAAATACCACGTGGCCAAACTCGATCCACTAATACACGTACACCATCGTCTTCTGCTTTGTCATCATAAATGCGTTTTACTTTGATTGCCATACAAGCATCCTTCCTTTCAAACAATAATCAACGCTTTATATTTATTATACCCTTGTCCTATATACACAAACGACGCTCATTTCTTATTTTAATAGGAAGAAACACAATATTCCGTATTGTATACAATCATTCTGTGGTGGTACAGCGCTTACATAGTACAACAGTAAACTGTACAGTTTCACAATAACGTCACAACTCTAAAAAGTTATGCACCATTTATAGTGATTTTAATCACAACTCATGTTATTGTAGTATGTGAAATAGATAACAAAGTTGTTTCAAGCGATAATGTTGTTCAAGAGACCCCTGAGACACGAACAACAGATAGATGAGCGCTTTAAACAACGCTATCTATTTAATATTTTAATTTGGCGGCATTATTTTACGATAATGCGACGCTTTACAGTGAACGAGTACATCTCAGAACAACAACCTAGAAATGTCATTGGCAGGAACACCGTGGTAGGATTTCTGTCATGTTGCTGCATATTTCTTTAAAGATGTTCCCCGCATCCTAAAGAAACATGTATCAATTTTAGTATATTTCAGGAGGTGAGTTGCTCATATAAGCGAAAACGAAGACAGGATTACCCCATCCTAATTTCGATGCTGACATATTCGAATCATATTAAACTTTGATGTGTTTCCCCTGATACATCAAGTTAACAACAAAATTTCAAAACAGCTGCATTTTAAAGTAAGTGGCTCCCCAACCATTTACTTAGTATACTCCCAACTTTCGTAAGCGGCTGTAAGGAATGATGTGCCCCGATAATATGAATCGAATGCACGAGCTTATCTCTAAAAATGAGTCGTAGGTATATTCAAAAGTTGAGCATTCATGAAACAGATAGATTGGATGACAGAGGATTCAACGTCTGCATGTCATACATGCTCAATCCACTCCTTAAAAATTGTAGGCAAAGTAAGTAATAAGAATGATAACCAATCATATTGATGAACTCTGATAGAAATATACTAAATGGTTAGTCTCAATACACTTTCCCCTGAGTGTATTGAACAATGAGTAAACTCCTTAAAAATTGATATTGTTATTACAAGTACTAGAAATGATTCCCCTTCATTTCTAAAATCACTGTAATGGAGAGAAGGTTTCCCCAGACCTTCTCTCTTTTTTGCTTTTTAACCACTTGTCGTCTCCTTGATACCACATGTATCAAAACTATTCTCATAATCATCAAGCTCTGCTTTAATAGAATTAAAGAGAGGAGCGAGTGCTCATGAAAATCAATTCCTATTTTGATCCGACTTATCCTGAAGAATATGTTGATATCTACGCACACGAACATTCCAAAACAGTCGATGCGATTATACAAGCTGCACAACAAACATCAACCATTCAAACTTTAACAGGCAAAGAAAATGATAAAACATACCGCTTCCCCATAGAAGATTTCCTCTACATCCGTTCAGAACAGCGCAAACTCTTCGCCTATACAACATCGCATCGTCTGCACATTCAACAGCGCTTTTATCAGCTAGAACAATCCTTGCCAAAGGATTTCATCAGAATCTCACAATCAGAAATCATTAACATGCATAATATTAAGCACTTAAGCTTAAGTAAAAACGGTATGATTCATATCGAAATGAAACATGGTGAAGCAACTTATTCCTCACGACGTTATTTAAAACAATTGAAAGCGAGGTTATTCCAATGAAACATATGATTAAACAATTATGTATCGGTTTTATGGTTGGCATAACGATAGGTATCACAATGTCTCTTATCTTCTCGTTTATTTTTGCGCAAGGTCAATACGAACCCTTATCACCCGTTTCAACAATGGGAATGTACTATCATACACATCTTTCTGAAGTGATGACCATGTTCGTATGTGTCATCATATGGGGATTAATTGGTGTACTCTTCACACTCGCTGAAATGATTTATTATAAAACAGATTGGAGCTTGCTTAAAACAACACTCGTCCATTTAGTACTCTGTTATGTTGGATTCTTACCGCTTGCGATGTTAGCTGGATGGTTCCCGCTCGATTTATTAAATATCTTGGTATTTACACTCATCTTCCTCTTCATCTACAGTATGATTTGGATCATCAACTATATTAAGAATAAACGCTTAGTCAATGAGATTAATCACAAACTCAAATAAATAAAAAGCTCCCGATAAAGGATTCACTGTATCAGTGCCTGCCTCATCGGGAGCTTAATTGATTTATGATTGTGTAGTTTCATTGTGCTCAAGCTCATCAAAGAAAGCTTGGGCTGCTTTATTCACTTCTTTAAAGTCAATCCCTTGTGCTTGTGCCGCAAAAACACAGCCACAATAACATTGACGATAAATATTATAGTCTCGACACATTTCTAAAGAACGTTCATAGCCTTTATTCTTTTTGAAATCACTCGGTAAATAATTAACATCATATAATTTTTGAACTTCAGATCCTATTTCATTAATCAACTGCGCATTTTTCTTTGGCGATAATGTTAATGCGCTGCCGAAATAATCATAACCATATTTGACAGCCGCTTCTGCCACCATGTCCAAACGCATTTCAAAACATGCCGTACAACGTAAGCCGCCTTCTGGTTCATCTGTCACACCACGTTCTTTCGCCATCTTCATAAATTCATGCGGCTTGTAAGGGGCTTCGATATAGCGGACATTTGTCCCATTACGTTCATTGAAATCTTTAATAAATGCTTCTTGTACATACGCACGGCGTTCATATTCTTTCTTTGGATGAATATTCGGGTTCGCAAAATAAATCGCCACATCCGCATACTGTGTCAAAAACTCTAACACATACGTACTACAAGGCGCACAACAACTGTGCAATAAGATTTTAGGACGTTCCTCTGAGCACTCCCATTGCTGTATCATTTTCTTTAAGACTCTATCGTAATTGATCTTTTGATTTTTCATTTTGGCTACAATGCCGTCCATTTCAATCATGGATGTCTTCGCTCCTTCTTAGTTGAGAATTTATATGTGCGTTTATTATAACGGAATTATCATGGATGTGCTATTACTCATGGTCTGATACATTATTCTTCGGCATATTCAATGGAATCGTATAATGTGACGTGTCTTCCCAACCTTGGTGCTCAGTAAAGATTTCAAAGCCGCGTTTAAATGTTTCATCTATCGTATCTAATTCATCTAAATCACCGCGTTGTAACTCATAAACAAATTCTGTTAATTGTTTACTGAAATAAGCGCCTTCTGGTAATGTACCTTCATACGTAAAGTCAGCATCTACGAATGGATAAGGTAAGACGAAGAAAGTAGGTCCTTCAAAGTTATCATCACCGAACCAGAAACCAAATTCTACAAAACGTTCATCGAAACAACCATATTCAATCACTTGGCGTGGTTTGAATGTTTCATGCATTTCGTTATACACCACTAATGTTGATACATCGAATGTTCCCCAGAATAAACCAGGACCTTCTACACGTGCACGTAAAGGGTGCACAAAGCGTTCTAATGCACGATTCGCATACTGAAAGAGTTGGATAGCTTTCACTGCTTTATCATGGTCATAATGGTGATGTTTCGTATCTTCATCAAATGGTGTTTTATCTGCCAATTCTTGAGGTTCTGGATTAATGTCAACTTCAATATCAAACTCTTTAACTGTTCCTGTGATTTGTTTGTAGTAGTCTTGAACTGTTTTACCATCTTGTAGTGGGAAGGTTGTCATATCTTCATTCACACGCACTTCGATTTGATCGTCTAATACGTTCACGCTGATTGAGAAATATTTTTCACCAAAATACAACATCCCTGTCGTAAAGCCTTCAGGTGTAATATTTAAGACTACATGTTCCCATTGAGGTGCTTGATAAGCACACGCTAATTTATATTTACCTAGTATTTGCGCAATTAAATGTAATGTTTGATGCTCTTCTTTCCAATCTTGATACTTTAAGATTTCCATGGAAATACCTCCTCTTTTTCTTACCTCTACCCCTTTTTATCAGAGAAATGTAAAAGAAACCGCCGAAGCGGTTTCTATCTGTTATATCTATTCAAAGACCATGTTATAGATTTACTTAACGATTAATACTGGCGTATTAGAACGTTTTGCGACTTTATGAGTCACATGGCCAAGTACGTGTTTAATTTCAATACGAGAACGTTTGTTACTCATCACAACGATATCATAATGATTTTTCTCTAACTCATCTAAAATTTCAATTGTCGGACTACCTGTTGTAAAGACAATTTCATAGTTCATGCCTTTATCTTCAAGGATTTGTATAAATGGTTTCATGTCGACTTCTTTTTCTTTTGTCACTTCTTCAAAGTGTTTGTTTTGATAACGTACATAGTTTGCTAATTCAGTTTCAGAAATCACATGATACACAGTGATTTTGGCTTGATCATTTCCTCTTGTTAAAGCTTCTAATTGGTCTGGTACATTGTTGAACGCATTACCGAAATCATACGGTACTAAAATATTATTATACATACAACTTCACTTCTTTCTTGATAAAGTTTAGTATTAACCTATTCATTATTAATATACCCTAAGTTATTAATCTATAACGGAAACTTCCTATTTTGTGCATAAAAAAAACAGAAGATGCGAATAAACATCCTCTGTTATAAATTATGGCTTATAAATCTAAAGATTGGATATATGATTTGATTTCTTCTTTCATTTCATCATCTTTTAATGCATAAGCAATCGTCGTTTTAACGAAACCGATTTTCTCTCCAACATCAAAACGATGTCCTTCAAAATCATACGCAAACACTTCATCGTCATGATTCAAGCGTTCAATCGCATCTGTTAATTGAATTTCGCCGCCGCTGCCTTTATCTTGCGTAGATAAATAATCGAATATTTCAGGTGTTAAGACATAACGCCCCATAATCGCAAGGTTTGATGGTGCTGTCCCTGGCGCTGGTTTTTCGACGAATTTTTCCACTTCATACAAACGCCCATTTTGCTTCTCAGGTTTCACAATACCATAACGGTGTGTTTCCTTTTCTGGCACTGTTTGTACACCGATGACAGATTTGCCTGTTTCATCATAAACATCCATTAATTGTTTAATCGCTGGTGTATCAGATTCCACAATATCATCACCAAGTAACACAGCGAATGGTTCATTACCGATGAATTGTCTTGCTGTCCAAATCGCATGGCCTAAACCTTTTTGTTCACGCTGACGGACATAAAATACGTTGGCTAAGTGTGTAGAGCGTTGCACTTTCTCTAATAAATCTGTTTTGCCTTTTTCTCTTAAGTTGTTTTCAAGTTCAACTTGATTATCAAAGTGATCTTCAATGGCACGTTTGTGTTTACCTGTCACAATAATAATGTCTTCAATTCCTGCGCGATAGGCTTCTTCAACGATATATTGAATCGTCGGCTTATCTAAAATCGGCAACATTTCTTTCGGCATCGCTTTTGTTGCTGGTAGGAAACGTGTTCCTAGGCCTGCTGCGGGAATTACTGCTTTTTTAATCTTAGTCATACAATATCTCCTTTTTCATCAGGTGGTCTGAAATTATCAAGATTATACCTTGACTTGTCTTTTAAACAGCCACATTTAAAACGTTCATCTCTTTATCTTCAAACTGTGATTTCATCACAAATTGTAACGTTTACATCACTGATAATATTAGGGTTTTATCGTGTAATAGTCAACTTTTAACAAAAGCACCTGATTTTCATCAGATGCTTAGTTGAGGTGTTATTTGATTAGACGAAAGGGAGGGATGTCAGTGTTCCCTTCATCATCTTTTTGTGGTTTATTGTTAATGTCATAGCGATGATTCGCAAGATCAATTAATTTTTGTTTATAGTCCTTACTATGAATAATCTCATCTAAAATACGTAGGACATCTTCATTTTTCATTTCTTCTACTTTACCGCGGTAGATTTTTTCATAAACTTGTTCTGGATGGATTTCGTCTTCATCAAGCAACTCTTCATATAACTTTTCACCAGGTCTGAGACCTGTGAATTTGATTTCAATGTCTCCATCTCTATAACCGCTTAAGCGAATTAGGTTTTTCGCAAGATCTACGATTTTAACAGGTTCTCCCATATCTAATACGAAGACTTCACCGCCATCCGCAATCGCACCTGCTTGTAATACCAGACGTGCTGCTTCAGGGATTGTCATAAAGTAACGTGTAATTTCAGGGTGTGTCACGGTAATCGGACCGCCCGCTTCAATTTGTTTCTTGAATAATGGGATAACAGAACCACGTGAACCTAATACATTACCGAATCTTACTGCCACAAAGTTCGTATGACTGTTTTCTTCATTCATACTTTGTACAATCATTTCAGCGGCACGTTTAGACGCACCCATCACATTCGGCGGATTCACTGCTTTATCTGTAGAAATCATAACGAACTTAGATACTCTCGCTTCTCGCGCTGCTTCAGCCACATTTTTTGTTCCGATTACGTTATTTTTAATCGCTTCACTTGGGTTATATTCCATCATCGGCACATGTTTATGTGCAGCTGCATGGTAAACCACATATGGTTGGTAATGACTGACGATTTTAAATAAGCGTGAACGGTCTTGAATATCAGCGATAACAGGTACGATATCAATTTGATCGCCGTATTGTTTTTGAAGTTCTTGGTGAATTAAGTAAATACTGTTTTCACCATGTCCTAACAAAATAATACGTGCGGGTGCAAAACGACACACTTGTCGACAAATTTCAGAACCGATTGAACCGCCGGCACCTGTAACCATAATCGTTTGATGTGTTAATTCTTTTGAAATCATTTCCATGTCCAACTCTACAGGATCACGTCCAAGTAAATCTTCAACTTCCACTTTCTTTAATTGGCTGACTTCTAATTTACCTGACATAACTTCTTCAATGTTCGGCATTTTCAAAACAGTCGCTTGTGTGTTTTCACAAATACTATTAATTTCTCTTAAGCGCTGTTGTGTTAACGTTGGTATCGCAATAATGATATTTTTAATACGATATTTATTAACTAAATCTGGGATATCTTCAATAGTACCTTGAACTTTAACTCCTTCTGTAATCGTCAACTTTTGTTTCTTTGGATCATCATCCACGACTACAACAGGTTCCATGCCCATAGTCGGACGTTTCAACATTTGGTTAATCAACATTGAACCGCCTTCACCAGCGCCGATAACTAATGTATTCTTACGTTTAACGCCTTTACGTACCAGTGTTCTTCTAAATAAACGCCATGATAAACGAGAGCCCCCGATTAATAACACATGCATCATCCATGTGATGAAGTATAATCTCAAAAACGGACCTTCATGTGTAAAGAACGGTACGATTAAAACGGTCATGGCCATCGAACATGTGACCGCTTTAACTATGACAATCATTTCATTGACACTCGCATATTCCCAAGCCCGGTGGTATAAGTTGAATACACTGGCAAAGATGTGATGAGAAAACAGCAATACCAGTGATGATAAAATTAACAATGATAAAGAATAACCGCGGAAATACGGTTCAAGAATTAAATAACTCAAAAAGACAGAAAAAGCAACAATGATTGAATCAATAAACAATAGTAATATCAGTCGCTGCTGTCTTGCGGAAATTTTTGACACTTTATTTCACCTCAATTAATTGATCTCTGTTTACTCTCGGTGTAATGTTTATGTTATTTCTAAATGAAATGGAAAAGGTTGGGAAGCTTACCTGTCCCAACCCGCTGTTCCTCTCAGATTCTTGCTGCAAGACTTGCGCTTATCTTAGCGTTCAAAGTCATCTTGTGTTAAATCTTCTCGTTTTGTACGTCTACGTTGTTGTGTATGTTGTGTCTGATGTGTATTTGGTTTTGAAGAACTTTTTGATTGATTTAAGAACTCTCGGATTAAGATTAAAATAACTGCGATAATAAAGCCTGCGACCAACCCTATAAATGCATTTTTAGCAATGCTTGATGAAATTTCTTTCACATCATCTTTGGATTTAGAAAGAATTTCAATACCGCCATCTGGTGATATTGCATTGACCTCTTCTTTAAGTACTTCAGCAGCAGTATCTGCGATTTTCACCGCATCTTTCTCACTATTAGCCGTTGCGGTAAAGTTCAATACTTGAGAATTCGGTTGGTTGTTCACTTCTACCTTCTCAGTGATGGATTTCGCATCTTCATCTTTTCCAATCTCTTCTGCCACTTTGCCTAAGACACGTGGGCTTTTCGCAATATCAGTATATGTAGCCACAATTTGAGAATCAGCTTGGTATTTCTCAGCCATCGTCAAATCGCCTTTATCACTTTTTTCAATCAATACTTGTGAAGTTGCTTCATATTTTGGTTGTGCTATAAGTGCTGTTAACAGCACGCTTAAAATCAGACCTGCAATAGGAAAAATAATCAACCACTTTAAGTAACGCTTGATTATCCTCCATACATTTGAAAAATCAAAACTATTATTTTCTTCCATATTGCTTCGTTACCTCCGTAATGCGGAAATTGAATGATACATGTCAGAAACGTTAAAGTTATTTTAACTTACACAACAAATTCCGACCGTTTGATAACCATTATAAAGGAAAACAAAATAAATTAATTCACATTAATTGAATTGTTGCATAAGTTTTACATGTAATTAACATTCTTAAATCGCAATTAACGACAGAAACAACAAAGTATACAATAAACCTAAAGAAACGCAAAAATAGCTTCATACTTGCTTAACATTAAATGCATTAAACATTGAAGTCACAAAAACAACTAAGATATGCATAAGCGTGCATGATCAAGTGTTAAATTAATTTTAGGTTAATGGAATAAAAAAATGCATCATTTGAAAATAACGCATGTCTACATGCGTGGTCATGAAGTTTAAGCAACTGTCTATTCTTACATAAACAGCCTAGCTTTTTCGTTGCGAGTTGGAGATGTTCTAAGATGAGGAATAAATAATCGCACTAAAATTTGTGCCTAAAACAAAAAAATCATTTCTATCATTATTATGATGACAAAATGTTTGTTAACAAGATTGATTATAATATACAACAAACTTAAAAGGCAATAGGCTTGACAATCCATTTTCAAAATTTTGTAAAGGTTCATACACATACTCAGTTTGTTTGAAACAAACAAAAAATGTAACACTGTTCAAATAATGTTCGAAATAACTTTTAAACTTTATATTGTAGTCATCTTCTTTTTAGTGTAAAATATCAATGATAATAGTTATCAATTAGTAATAAACGAGAGAGGTGTCCCGTATGGTAGACGCAGCAAACGCCAAAAAAGGTTTAACTTATAAAATCATCAACATGAACTTCGATAATACAATGCTAGCACATCGCTTAAGCGCACTTGGTTTTACAGTCGGAAGCAAAATTAAAGTACGTCAGAAATTCTTTATGAAAGGTCCATGCACATTAGAAATGGACGGACAATGTATCGGCATCAGACATTGTGATGCATGTAAAATCACATTGGAGCAAGCGCATGTCTAATACCTATTGTATTGTCGGCAATCCGAATGTCGGCAAAACCACACTGTTCAATGCCCTGACAGGTTCATATGAATATGTCGGCAACTGGAGCGGTGTGACCGTTGAAAAGAAAGTCGGTATTTTATCAGATAAGCAAGGAGATCTGGTCGATTTACCTGGTATTTATGACTTATTACCGATTTCGAAAGATGAAACAGTCGTGACAGATTATTTACTGCACGATGAATTTTCAAAAATCATCAACATTGTCGACGCAGTACAATTAAAACGTAATTTATTATTAACGACACAATTGATGGAATTCGGGGCACCTTTATTACTTTGTTTAAATATGGGCGATGTCGCAGAGAAACGCGGCATCCAAATCAATCGTAATTTATTGATGCGTCGTTTGAAGTTGCCGATCTTGCCGATTGTGGCGAGAAGCGGCCAAGGTATCGATAGCATCTTAGAACTCTTGAAAGAAGAAACTTTATCTACATCACAACCATTGAAAATTCCATACGAGCATAAAGTCGAACACGCCTTATCTGAAATACAACATTATTTAAAACATCATTTAGAATTACCTGAGAAACGCCATCGTTTTATCGCTGTTCAATATTTACTGGGCAATCCAGCCATTGAACACTATATCAGTGCACATCATCATGAAGATTTACGTCAAATCCGTAATCATCTTGCTGAACAATTAGATATTTCAATCGTGGATAGTATGCGTCGTTCACGTACTGAGTTTATCGATACACTTATTGAAGATGTCATTACGCATCAAGATAAGAAAAAACAATATTTGACTGACCGTATCGACAAAATTTTAACAAATAAGATTTTAGGTATCCCTATCTTTTTAGGTATCATGTGGCTGATTTTCCAAGCGACCTTCTCATGGATCGGTACCCCGCTGTCAGATAAATTAGATGAATTTATCGGCGGTACCTTTACAGATTGGGTCAACCAAGGAATGGATGCGATTGGACTCTTCCCATTCATGAAAGATTTGATTACAGATGGGATTATCGCAGGTGTCGGTGCTGTCTTAGTTTTCGTACCGCAAATCTTAATTCTATTCTTCTTTATTTCAGTATTAGAGGATTCAGGTTATATGGCACGTATTGCCTTGATTATGGATAAAGTCATGGAAGGCTTAGGTCTTAATGGTAAATCATTTATCCCAATGATTATTGGTTTTGGTTGTAATGTTCCAGGTGTCATGGCAACGCGTTCTATTGAACAAGAGAAAGAGCGTTTAACAACAATCTTAATTACACCATTCATGTCATGTTCAGCGCGTTTACCTGTATACGCATTATTTGTAGGTGTTTTCTTCCAAACACACCAAGCACTCATCGTGTTAAGTTTATACGTGATTGGTATTGTCGTCGCATTAATTGTCAGCTTTGTGATGACAAAAACAATTTTGAAAAAGGAAAACTCAGTTTTTGTGATTGAATTACCACCTTATCGTTTACCATCAGCAAAAACACTTTGGCGTAGTACATGGGAAAAAGCAAAAGGCTTTGTGAAAAAAGCAGGTACATTTATCTTCGGTGGATCAGTCGTTATTTGGTTATTAAACTATGCAGGTCCAACTGGCTTTGGCGTTGATGTTGACCATAGTTTCTTACACTTAATCGGTGCAGCGATTGCGCCATTATTGATTCCTTTAGGATTCAGTTCATGGCAAGCGGGTGCTACATTAATCCCTGGCTTCTTAGCTAAAGAAGTCGTTGTCAGCGCAATGGCGATTATTTACGCCGTAGACAGCCAAGGTTTAACAAATATGATTGCGAGTCATTTCACACCCGCATCAGCGTATGCGTTTATGTTATTTATCTTATTGTACATTCCATGTTTGTCCACTGTCGCAGCCATCAGAAAAGAAACAGTGTCTTGGAAATGGACGATTATCGCAACGCTTTATCCGATTGCGATTGCCTATCTCCTAGCATTTGTGTTCTACCAATCTAGCCAACTCTTTTTCTAGGAGGAATTATTTATGACACTACTCATTAATCTTGTCATCTTTTTATTGATATTTGGATATGCGGCCTTTACAATCGTCCGCTTCTTCAAAAAATCAAAACAAGGCAAATGCGCAGCTTGCGACATCAACAAAGGTTGTGGTCATTCAATGCCTAAAGAAATGAAAAAACATCAACAACATCACTCATCATAAATTTACTAATATAAATAAAACCTAAAGGCCGACAACCTTTAGGTTTATTTTTTATGCATAGCTATATTCATAAATTTTCTTGAGTCGACCGACTTCTACCGCACAGACGTGTTGATGTGTTAAATCTACGAGTGATAAACGTTTACCGTGTCCTGCGCCTGTATCGATATCAATCGTATGGTCTGCGACGTGAATACGATGTTGTTTAACCCCTAATCGTTTCGTCGGCACATGACCATGTACGACACATTTTCCTTTAATTTTTCGCGATAATTTTGCGGGCGGTTCAAACCCAGATACTTCTTTTAATTTTTGTTTGGATAAACACTTCTCAGGGTTAACTCCTGCATGAACAAATAAGTAATCCCCAATATGTGCCATACTGTCGAATTGTTTTAAGACAGCTTTCCATTTGCGTTTCTCTTTTTCTTTTGACTTCATCCAGCGTACATCATGATTGCGCCTAATAAAACAATCGCACCTTCACGATGTAACTGTTGTACCATTTTAAGGGTCCCATCAGAATCAGGTCCATGATTGACATAATCCCCTAACAAAACCAGCTGATCACGTTTAGGATTATAATCTACATAAGCAAGTAAGGTTGCGAGTGCTTCTTTATGTCCATGAATATCTGATGAGACGAGTAGTCTGCCTTTCATGATGATGCATGCCTCCTTTATCGTGTTCTCTCTATTTTGTTTGCTTGTTTTTAGTATAGCGAAAAACTGCCGAATTGTTTTTTAAATTTTTGTAAAGTTAGAAAGAGGTTGAGTGAAGCGGTGGTGTATCATTCAAGTTGATATAATAAACCAGACGATCTGTCCATTCCCCGTTCTCAAAAATAAATTGTGTTCTGGTACATTCATACTCAAAACCGCACTTCTTCAATAAGGCGATAGAGGCATGATTACCTGGATGTACATGGGCTTCTAGTCGATGATATTTTAAACGCTTAGCGATTTTAAATATGGCTGTAAAAGCTTCATACGCATAACCTTGACGCCAAAATTGATTATGAATCGCATAACCGCATTCTGCCCATTGAAAATGTTGACGTGCTAACGTTACTAAATTGAAGTTGCCGAGATGTACACCATCAGCTTTGCGAAATACACCAAAGACATAAGTATCATCTGATTGAATAAGCGCTTGTTGTTGTACAATCAAACGCTGAAACCACGCTTTAGAGTAATGAGATATCTCTAAACAACCTTCATCAAAAGGACTTTGAGGCATGGCTCGACCTGCATAACCTTTTACCCATTGCTCATAATCTTCTGTATTCATTGGTTTGACTTCTAACCGTTCTGTTGTTTCTGTTAAGTACTCAAACTGCATCTCTACTCTCCTCTCTTCTAATCTGGATTATTCACATTCTTACGCTTTTTCATTCAAAAATGTTATATTTAAATTGAAATTAACTAAATAATAATTCTAAAAGGAGGTCATCCTATGTCATTCAAGGAATATGTAGAAGATGTTGTAGAAACAATCAAACATATGCGCTTTGGTTCTAAAAACGGTATTATCATGATTGTTTCTGCCATTGTGTTAAGTGCGATCACAACACCAATTATCGGTCTTCCATTAGGCGCTTGGATTGGTTACTATTTAGAGAAAAACGGTAAATAATTTTGATAGACGCTATGTAAAGAAATCCCTTGAGACACTTTATTAAAGTACTCAAGGGATTTTTATTTATTTTTGAAGTGCTAACAAGTCACTTGTGAGATGACGTGTAGCTTGATAGGCTTGTTGGTAAATTTCAAAGTATGCTTCATACGTCTGATGACGTTTTAAATCAGGTTGGAACACTTTTGAATAATGAATAAAGGCTTCTGCACAATCTTTCAATGAATCATACCAGCTTAAGCTGTATGCTGCTAACATTGCTGCACCCATACTTGGTCCTTCTTCATGTTTCAACTTATAGATTTCAGTGTTGAAGACATCTGCTTGAAGTTGGAGCCAGAAATCACTCTTAGCACCGCCACCTGTTGAGACAATCTTAGTCACATTGCGTCCAATACTACGTAAGTATACTAATGAATCATATAAAGAATACGTAATACCCTCTACCACTGCACGTCCAAAATCACCACGTGTATGATTGCCTGTAATACCAATAAAGCTGCCTCGAATTGACGCATCACCATGCGGTGTACGCTCTCCAACTAGATAAGGTGTAAAGATTAAACCGTGTGCACCAATTTGAGAGGCTTCGACATCTTTCATTAAAGTGGTGAAATCATCTTCAGGATAAAATTCACGTTTAAACCAACTCAAACTATAGCCTGCACTTAACGTCACACCCATTAAATAGTTAACATCCGGTACCGCATGATTCATCAAATGAATTTTATGACCATAGCCTTCTGATTCTCCGACAGGTTCGCAAATTAATAACACACCTGATGTACCGATACTACAAATCGCATCATCAGGATGAATCACGCCTGAGCCTAACGCTGCACATGCATTGTCTGCTCCGCCCGCAAAAACAGGTACAGGTTTATTAAGAGACAATTGTTGTTGTAACTCGGCTTTTAATACACCGACTTGTGCGTGTGATTCAACTAAGTCTGGATAAATATGGTCTGGAATATCAAACGAAGCCCCTAACGCTTTATCCCATGTCTTAGTTTGTGGATTTAATAACATCGTTGCAGCCGCATCTGAATACTCTGTGTGCAATACACCTGTTAACGCAAAGCGTAAAAAGTCTTTCGGCAACATAAACGTATCAATTTGTTTAAATAAATCCGGTTCATGTTGTTGTACCCATAAGAGTTTAGTCAGTGTAAATCCTTCGACCACAGGGTTACCAAGAACTTGATCACCATACTTCGCTTTGATTTGTTCACATTGAGGAGTCGTACGTGTATCGTTCCATAAAATTGCACGTCTTAATGGTTGACCTGCCTGATCTACAATAACAAGTCCATGCATTTGACCTGAAAATGAAAGACCTTCAATCGAAACATCTGATAATACTGGTTGTGCTAATAAATGATGGAGCCCATTTACTGCAGCTGCCACCCATTCTTCTGGTGCTTGTTCTGAATAACCTGGATAGTCGTGATAAAGTTTGAGCGGTTCACTTTGTGTGCCGAGTACATTGCCTAAGCGATCGACCGCAATCAGTTTAATTGCGCTCGTTCCTAAATCGATGCCGATTACCGCTTCTGTTGTCATGTAAATCATCCTTTCCAAACGATTAAATACGAGTATTTTGATGAATCAAGTATTACTTTTTATCTCATTAGTTATAGTATAGCGTTTTCATTTATATAAATATATATCCTTTATACTAAATTTATCTTTATTATGTATACATCGGTATGCTAGAAACCTCACATACCTTATTACTCAAAAAAGCACACGAGCAAAGTTTGCTCGTGTGTCTTTGATTGATGTTATTAAGAATTCCATAAATCCGCTAAACCTTGGAATGATAAGAATCCTGTTACGATTGTTACGAGTACAGCAAGTACACCGAACATTAACATCCATGTTGGATGTTTGTAATCGCCGACAATTGACTTTTTCTTACTTGCGATTAAAATAACACCTAATGTAATCGGTAAGATTAAACCGTTCAACGCACCTGCGATGATTAATAATTTAACTGGTTTACCGATTAATAAGAATGTAATCGTTGAAACAACGATGAACACAATCACAATGATATTACTGCGTTTCATCAATGATTTGCTTAACGTTTTCAAGAATGTTGCACTTGTGTACGCTGAGCCGATTACTGATGATAAGGCAGCTGCGAATAATACGATACCGAAGATATTCTTACCAATTGGTCCAAGTGCGTGTTCGAATACTGATGCTGGCGGGTTTTCAGGGTTTAATGTCACACCTGTAACAACCACACCTAATACAGCTAAGAATAATAAACCACGCATGACACCTGTTGTTAAGATACCAGCAATCGCTGAATGGTTAACAAACGGAAGATAGTCTTTCCCTTTGATTCCTGAATCCAAGATTCTGTGTGCACCTGCGAATGTGATATAACCACCCACAGTACCACCAATTAATGTGATAATCGGTAATACTAAAGCACCTGGATGTTCAGGCATAACCATTTTCTCTGCAGCTTCTAAGTATGGTGGATTTGATTTCACCATTACATATGCTGTAATACCAATCATCATTACCCCTAAGATCATCGTTACGAAGTCCATCACTTTTTGACCGCTCTTACTAATGAATACGCCAATTGCTAAAATGGCTGTAATTGCGGCACCCCATTTTACATCAATACCGAAAATCGCATTTAAACCTAAACCGGCTCCTGCGACGTTACCGATATTGAAGGCCAGACCACCGATCGCAACTAAAATGGAAATGAAGGTCCCTAACCCTTTAACCATTTTGTTCGCGATTTCTTGTCCACGTAAGCCTGTCACAACCAAGATACGCCAAATATTGATTTGCGCTCCGATATCAATAATGATAGATAATAAGATCGCAAACGCGAAACTTGCGGCGAATTGTTGTGTGAAAACCGCTGTTTGTGTTAAGAACGCCGGACCGATGGCTGATGTCGCCATTAAGAAGACTGACCCTAATAACAGTCTCTTATGTTCCTTAGTGAACTGGAACTCCGGTTTGTTTTGTTTGTTTTCTCCCATAGATTAACCCCCTAATTTCGTAATCGAAATACCTTCTTTCGTTAGTCTTTCTCGTATTTTCGATACGAATTCCAATGCATGCGCGCCATCGCCATGCACACAAATTGTATCTGCTTTAAGCTCAATTTCTTTTCCTGTTTTCGCAATGACTTTGTTTTCTTTAACCATCTTCACAACCTGTTCAATCGCTTCATCCGTATCCGTTAACACAGCGTCAGCTTCTTTACGGCTTACTAGTTGACCGTTTTCTTCATAACGTCTGTCTGCGAATACTTCATTTGCGGCTTTCAAACCGACTGCTTCGGCTTCTGATACTAATAATGTATTAGATAAGCCCACTAAAATTAGTGATGGGTCCACGTCATATACTGCTTGTGCAATTGCGTGTGCAATATCTTTGTCACGCGCACCCATGTTATATAAGGCACCATGAGGTTTAACATGATTGATTTTGACATCGTGAATACGGCAAAACGCTGATAAAGCACCAATTTGGTATGCAACCAAGGTATAAATCTCATCAGGTGATAAATCCATATTACGGCGTCCGAAACCTTGAATATCATGGAAGCCTGGGTGTGCACCGATGCCCACACCGTTTTCTTTCGCAAGTTTCACAGTTTCATACATTACATTTTCATCGCCTGCGTGGAATCCGCAGGCAATGTTTGCGGAGGTAATCAAAGGAATAATTTGATGATCTCCACCGAATGAATAATTACCGAATGCTTCGCCTAAATCACAATTCAAATCTATTTTCATGTTAAAGCAGCCCCCTTAGTAATTTGATGACGGTCTAAGAATTTAATATCGACATCTTTAGCATCACCATCAGCGTATGCTGGATATGATAATACCGCATACAAGAAATCAGCCGTTGTTGAGAAACCGTCAATGACCATTTCATCAAGTGTTGCTTTTAATTTCTCAATCGCATGCGTACGGTTTGCACCTTTGACAATCACTTTTGCGACAAGTGAATCATAGTAAGGTGACACGACATAACCTGGATACAATAATGAATCGACACGTACATTGAAACCTTGTGGTAAATGTAATGCTTTGACTTTACCCGGTGAAGGTTGGAATTTACGTTCTGGATTTTCTGCGTTGATACGTGCTTCAATCACGTGGCCAGTGAAGTGAATATCATCTTGGCTGAATGGCAGTTCTCCATGTTTCATTAAGTAAAGTTGTGCTTGTAATAAATCTCTGTCAGCACGCATTTCTGTGACAGTATGTTCTACTTGGATACGTGCGTTCATTTCGATGAAGTAATATGCATCATCAGTCACTAAGAACTCGATTGTACCTGCACTACGGTAATTAGATGCTTGCGCAACTTTAACCGCGTCTTCACAAATCTTTTGACGCTTTTCTTCTGATAGTGCTGCACATGGTGATTCTTCGATTAATTTTTGGTTTTTACGTTGTACTGAACAGTCACGTTCACCTAAGTGTACATAATTTTCTTTACCGTCACCGATAACTTGTACTTCTACGTGTTTCGCAACTGGAATAAATGCTTCAACGTAAATACGATCATCATCGAAGTATTTTTTACCTTCACTTTGTGCTTCTTTAAAAGCTTTCTCTAAATGTTCTGGTTCTTTAACGATACGGATACCTTTACCGCCACCGCCGCTTGCAGCTTTTAATACGACTGGATAACCGATATCTTTAGCAATTTCTTTAATTTCATCCACGGAATGTACCGCACCGATAGAACCTGGGATAATCGGCACATCGGCAGATTCAACTGTTTGACGTGCAGTGATTTTATCACCCATCATTTCCATCGTACGTTTTGTCGGTCCAATAAAGTAGATATCATTTTCTTCTACTTTTTGCGCAAAGTTAGGGCTTTCTGATAAGAAACCATAACCTGGATGGATTGCATTGGCACCTGTAATTTCTGCTGCTGCAATAATACGATTAATATTTAAATAGCTATCAAGCGGATTCGCTTCGCCAATACAAATGGCTTGGTCTGCTAAACTGACATGCAGACTCTTTTCGTCTCCTTTCGCATATACGGCTACTGTTTCAACGCCCACTTCACGGCAGGCACGAATAATACGTACAGCGATTTCTCCTCTATTCGCAATTAAACAACGATACATGATAATTTCTCACCCCTTTACTTAACTTCAATCAGTGCTTGGTCATATTCTACATTTGTGCCATGATCAACTAAGATATCTGTAACTTCGCCTTCTACTTCACTAGTTACTTCATTCATGACTTTCATTGCTTCGATATAACCGATAACATCGCCTTTTTTAATTTTGTCTCCGACTTTCACAATCGGTTCAGTTAATTCTTTTGTATCTTGCAAGAAGAATGTGCCGACCATTGGCGCATTCACTGTTTCACCAGATGCTGGGTTATCAGCTTGTGGTTCTTGAGCCGCTTCTGGTGCTGGATTAGATGTTGCTTGATTTTGAATTTGTGTCGCTGGTTGTGTTTGTTGCGGTGATGAAAAATCTAATTCAATTTCATGTGCCTCATCTTTATATTTGAACTTGTTCACCTTGTTCTCTTTAACTAAGTTAATTAAATCTTTGATTTCTTCTAATTTCATTTCTATTCATCCCCCTCTAGTAATTCGCTAATACGTTTTGATGTTGTTCTCATTTCCCTCATGTCAAACAACGGTTCTTTTACTATTGCTTCTAATGAAGCTTCGAAACCTTTATTATAATCATCTAAATGTTGAATGGCTTCTTCCACAGTTACCCACTCAAAGTTCACTTTTTGACCGGGTTGTTTTTGTGCTAAGACACTTAAGTCTGACTGGCAGACTGTCGCAATCTTAGTGTAACCGCCGACTGTTTGTTTATCATTCATCAATACAATCGGGTTACCATCATTCGGTACTTGTACACTGCCGAGTGCAACAGGTTCAGAAATAATATCTGCACTGTCAGTCGGCGGAATAGAAGCACCCTTCAAACGAAAGCCCATACGATCCGATTGTTCAGAAATCTCAAAAGGTTCTGACACTAACCCTTCATGGCTAGCATCAGGGAAGCTATCATATTGCGGGCCTTCCACAACTCTGATCGCATCTGTCCCTTCATGGATTAAATCTAAATCGCTCGTATAACCGACATGACGACGGTAATCATTATTATAATGAACCGGAATCATATCATCTTTTCTTAATGCACGGCCATGGAAACCACCCATTTTAGTACGTGTATGCGTCGCATAACTTCCTGCAACTTCAGGTACGTCAATCGGATGACCGAAGTGTAAATAACCTCTTGCGCCTGTAATTGCGGCGTTTAATGCGAGTACATCACCTTTATATACTTGTACAACCGTTTGGTGGGAAATCGGATCACCATTCAATGTTGCTTTAAATTCTGCGCCTGTAATAACTACAGTATTATCTTCTAAGAATTGTAATGTCGGTCCGATAATAGTTGCTTCGATTGCCGGACCTTCATTACCGATTAATTGTGTACCTAAACGGTAACTATATCTATCTAATGCACCTGCACTAGAGAAACCTTCTTTTTGGTAACCATAACGTCCGATATCTTGAATTGTTGAGAATAGTCCTGGTTTAATAATTCTAATGCTCATCTTGAACAGTCACCCATCTTTCTATATCAAAATCAGGATCGTTTTTCTGTGCGATAATCTCATCATACGTCTCTTGTGAGATTTGATAGAATTCAATACGATCTCCCGCTTCATAAAGTGTCATTGGTTCACGGTCCAAGTCGAACACATCTAAAGGTGTACGTCCGATGATTTGCCAACCACCTGGCGAATCTTGCGGATACAAACCAGTTTGGTTTTTCGCAATGCCGACAGAGCCAGCATCAATACGTACTCTTGGTTCATCCCTTCTTGGTGTATACAGACGCTCATCTAATCCACCAAGATATGGGAAACCAGGCATAAATCCTAGCATATAAATTAAATAAGTTGGTTCTGTATGTAATTGAATCACATCTTCAACTGTTAAATCATTAAGCTTAGCGACTTCTTCAATATCAGGTCCGTATTTTCCTCCATAAATGACTGGAATACGTACCACTTTGGAGCTTTCTGACGTCTCAATATCACTTACATCGAGCGTATCAAGCTTCAAGTCTTCGATTAATGCTTTCGCATGAATCTTATGATCATCGAAGTGAATCATCACTGCACGATAAGACGGTACAATCTCTTTAATCGCTTCATGATCTTGGCGTTCCAAATAAACCACAAGTTGTTGGACTTTCTTGAATGTCTCAGGTGCAATCTGTGGTTCAAAGCGAACTAAGATAGCTTGTTCACTGATAATTTGGTAATCCATTGTTTTGCCTCCCCTTTGTGTTAGGTAATACTGAACATCTATCCAGACGTTCTTTCCTTTGTTTAAGAATGTGACTGCACAAACTGAAACTCAGCTTCAGCTCGGGCAGTCTTTATATGTTTAACACTGTTATCTCTTCAGTTGTTAAGATACTTTTGAAAATTGTAACCGTTTTAAAAACGGCCAACAAATTTAATTATAACATTTATGCCCCATCCGTATCGATTAACTTGGGTATTAAAATCACAACTCAAATTCTATAAGAAATTTTAATAATATGAAATCATGCCTTTTATCGCCATTTTCATAAGTTTTCTGACAATTTAGATGAAAACCTTTTCATGCGTATTGTTTTAATATAATACATTTGTTGCCTAAGTAAAAGACTTTTTTTGCTATAATTTTACACTTCGAATTGTGTTTAATTTAATATCCAATGGTACAACAGGGTTTAGACGATATTACAATCCTATTAAATTTCTGATTTTATTTGTCAGAAATACGATTATCCTAGGAATCTGAAGATTTCTTTATCATAAAGTTTAAAGATTTTGATGAAAATAAAGTGCGCGATATAAGCAACCGTAAATGGAACGACAAAGAATGCTGTGATAATCAAGACTAATTTCAACCAAACTTCATCAACATGCATAAATCTAAAGGCATTAATCGGTCCGACCATACCGATAATACCGAAACCTGCAGACTCTTTTGTTCCGCCAATACCGATGAAACTTGCCACAAAACCTGAGATGGCTGCGGTAACTGTAATCGGTACTAACATCACAGGATATTTAACCATATTTGGAAGCATCATCTTAACACCGCCTAGTAAAATTGTGGCAGGAACACCGAGACGGTTTACAGTGATTGTCCCAAAGACTAATGTTGCTTCTGCTGCTGTAATACCGATTGATGCTGCACCAGCTGCTAGACCGCTGATACCGATGGCCATAGATGTTGCTACTGTGGAAATCGGTGAAATGATGATCATACTATAAGCAATCGCAATCAGCATACACATTAACACTGGCTGCATCTCTGTAAAGGTATTAATGATATGTCCAATACCTGTAGTGACTAATTTTACGTATGGCAAAGTATGTAATGTAATAAACCCAGTAATAACTGCTACAAAGGTAGGTAAAATGATTAAATTCAAGCTTCCGAAGCGTTCACCTATGAATAAAATTAAAAGTGAGGCGATTGATGCTGCTAACATCGTATTGATCAAGTCACCAATACCTGTGATTACCCATGCACCATTTTTAAATTGCGCTGCCCCGCTTCCGATAAATGAAGCTGCCGCAACAACCGCAATGCCAAGCGGTGTGAATTTAAAGCGATGTGCGACTAATGCACCAACCAACATCGGCACCGTAAATTGAATGGCTGTTGCTACTTGTAATAGAACACCTGCTGATTTAGAGTACGGTGATAATGCTTTTAAAATTTCCCCTAATACCGCATGCGGTACGAGTCCTGCGATAATTGCGAATGCGACCCCGTTTAATACGTTATAAAAAAATGTACCCACCGACACCTTGGTACCTGGTCTTGTCATAGTTCCTCCCATATATTCTCCTCCGTTTTCTGTGTTGCTAATTATATTTGTAATATTCTGATAATTCTAATATTTAAAATACTTAAAGTCAATATCTGCTCGAATTTAATAATGGTTTTAAGAACATATAATAGTAAGAAACCACTAAAATGGTAGAATGAATTATCTTATAACCCTTTCTAAATAAGCTATCTTTTGTATCACAATAAAAAAGAGACAGAAACCACACATATGATTACTGTCTCATTAATGTATTAATCGATAAATTTAAAGATTTCTTCATCATAAATTTTAAATATTTTACTATAAACAAAGTGCGCGATAAACGCAGTAATAAATGGAACGATAAAGAATGCGACTGCACAAAGTATCGCTTTAAGCCAGAAGTCCCCGTAATCTAAAAATCTGAACGCATTGATTGGCCCAACTAAACCGATGATACCGAAACCAGCTGATTCTTTCGTTCCTCCAATACCGATTAAACTTGCCACAAAGCCTGTTACTGCAGCAGTCGTAGTAATCGGTAAGAAAATAATCGGATGACGTACTAAGTTCGGCAACATCATTTTAACGCCACCTAAAAAGATTGTCATCGGTACACCTAAACGATTAACGCGCAATGTTCCGATTGTTAATACTGCTTCTACTGCTGCTATACCGATAGAAGCTGAACCTGCAGCTAATCCTTCAATACCGATTGCCATGGATAATGCAGCGGTTGAAATTGGTGAAATCACAATTGATGCATAAACTAATGAAATCAAAATACACATCGGTATCGGTTGTAATTCAGTAAAGCTATTAACCATATTACCGATGGCTGTTGTGACGAGTTTGACATAAGGTAGTGTATGCAATGCGATGAAACCTGTACTTACTGCCACAAATGTTGGTAATATAATCAAGTTCAAGCTGCCAAAACGTTCACCAATAAACAAAATCATAAGTGAAGCGATTGCAGCTGCGAACATAGTGTTGATTAAGTCACCAATACCTGTGATAACCCATGCATTATGTTTAAAGACGACAGCACCACTACCGATAAAGGAAGCCGCTGAAACTACCGCGATACCTAAAGGGGTAAATTTAAAACGATACGCAACTAACGCACCGATTAAACAAGGCACCGCAAATTGAATAGCCGTCGTAACGTGTAGTAATTGAGTAAAGACTGGATTGAATGGGACAAGTGCTTTTAAGATTTCTCCTAAAATCGCATTCGGGATTAAACCTGCTACGATACCAATCGCAACCCCATTTAATAAGTTAAAAAGAAAATATTTGGGACCTATCTTAGTCCCTGGATGTGTGGGTGAAGTATGATCCATCGCTGTGTGTTCCATAAAAAGACTCCTCTCGTGATGCAAAAGACCTGATTTTTTCGTAATTTTCAGAATTATTGTATGCCTATCATTAAAGTATGTCAATGACAGAAAATAGAAAAAAGCAGCCGAAGCTGCTTAAAAATTACAGAGTACTAAAACATTCGCTACGCTTGAATGCAAAAAGCAAAAGAATCACTTATACCTAAAATTACAGAGTACTAAAACCATCATTGATAAGAGTTTGTGACATCTACAGAATCACTTATACCTAAAATTACAGAGTACTAAAACTACAGTTGTTAAATCTTTAAGGTTACTATTGAATCACTTATACCTAAAATTACAGAGTACTAAAACTTTAATGGCCGACCATGTATTTGCCATAAAGAATCACTTATACCTAAAATTACAGAGTACTAAAACGTCTGTGTCCGATAACAGATTCTAAAGGCGGAATCACTTATACCTAAAATTACAGAGTACTAAAACCTCTAGCACAATTATAAACTTGAATTTTGGTTAAGAAAATAGATACGCCGATAATGCTGAAGAAATTTTCTCCTTATCAATGTCTAGGTGATAGTTAAATTTGCAATGTTTTAAAAAAGCTATGACTATATAAAGATCCAAATCATCGAAAACAACAATTTCCGTCAAATTATAATTAGAAATTGTAGGATTAACTTCTAGAAAAGAACAATAGTTTTTAAACAAATACTCAAATCTCTCTTTAAACTTTTCTATTTCTATATTAATTGGCGCATTCCAGTAACTATCATCAATAAACTCTTCAGTAATCATTTGGATATTGTTGATAAAGTAGTTCAAACCTTTGATATTCTCTGATAAAAAATATGAGGACTCTGTTAATACTATTATTGGAATTGGCAGATCATTTAATGTTTTTCTAAATCTAATTTGCTCTTTTATACTTAAACCCGCTTCTGGATACAGATAAATCAAAAACGCCTTTTCTTTTGCTTGATAATTCATTTCATCTACTACTAACGGGACTACTTGTTCTAAACGATTAATCAGCCTAGCATAATCTTCAGTGTAATCATATTTAAATGAAAGCAGTCTTATAAACTGCTTTAAATCAAATGATTTAACAGCCAAAGGTAAAGTCCCTCTTAGATTTTCCCTTAAGTCATCCAATAATACATTAATCGAATTGATATATCCTTCTATTTCCATATCATTATGCAATTCTCTAATGATTTTCTTAGTCATCATACTTGTTGCTGCTAATTGATGTTCATTTTCTATAGCAGAATGATTCAAGATAAAACCTCTAAACCGATTATTTGAAACCCTCTCACATTCTAAAAGATTTGTAATGGTTACACAGTCTTTATTGGAATTTCTTGGTTGAAAGTAATTCTTAAGTGTTTCTAGAATGTATTCTTCATGTGTTGAATCTTCATTGTAAATAGAGGTATACTCACTAGTATTTAAAATAACTCTTGGTAATTCCTCAATACTAATCTCTAAAACCGCTTCATACATATTTTTTCTCCTAAAATAAAATGGTACGATTATCTCCTAATATTTCAATATTTTTATCTTCTTCACCCAATAATATTTTCATTTTCTCATATTGCTTCTCCGTAATTGTCAATGCTCTCACATGACCATCAGGCGGCAAGATACGTTTCACATAATTCACACTGCTTTCTGCTGAATCTTTATTTATACAACTTTTAATGTAAATAGAGTACTGCATCATCAAAAAACCCTTCAGAAACCAGCCCTTTTCTAAACTTACTATATAAGCGTCTTTCCTCTTTCGTGTCAGTTGGGAGATCAAACATTATCATTACTCTCATAAATTTATAACTCATGATTCATAAAAAGAATATTGTTTAATGTTTGGTAGCTTGAGTGTTTCATATCTCCCCGTTCTGAAATACTCAATGATTGATTGAACCATAATTTCAATCGCTCTAATAACTGTGTGCTGCTTTCCGTCAATTTGTACTCTTGCATGCATTAAATTCACTAACTCTAATCTATATGCCTTTGTCATATATTCTTCTTCTGGAGGATGTTTTAATAGATATAAATCTACTAATGGTCTAAATACTTCAATGATGTCTGATGCAAGGTTAAAATGATTTCGTGCACCAATATGATGAATACCAAGTGCTGGAATTAACCCTTTTGCTACAATGGTTCTAGCGATTGCTGAATTTAAAATTGTATAACCAAAATTCAACACCATATTTTCTATTAAAAATTCATCATCACGTCTGAAACCCTCAAAAAATGTATTGAAATAATATTTAGCTGCTTGTCCTTCTATATTCATTTCATCTCTAGATGTAACTAAAGTTTGCAACTCTTTCATTTTAATAATTCTTTCATCAAGGACTCCAACATGTTTCATACATTGAATCTGATTTTGAATTTTTTGAACCAATATATGTTTCCACAATTCTCCTTTATTTTGTTCTGACCATTGAAGTTGCTCTTTCATTTGTCCGTATTGGTTAAAATGACCATTAATTGGATGCACCATACATTCCGGTAAATGTTGTTGATTGCAAAAAACCACTAAAATATTATATTTAGAAAGCTCTATCATAAGCCTTGAGGTTATAGTTGTTGTTAAGTCTTCAATTACAATAGCGAAAATATCGCTTAGGGGGATTTTAACCTCCAAATCCCCTTTTGCGATTTTCAAATTATTTAAGTTTAATGCAAGTTTATCTACTTCTGAAAGATATACAATTCTCCACGCCAAAAACTACTCACCCTTTCATGATCATTTGAGGCTTTTTCTTACTTTTCACTTTATAAAGATTCCCTAAAATATCTGTGGAATATTTTTCAATAGAATATGTTTTTTGAGATATCGTTTTCAATATTCGTGGTGTTCGTTTATCATTAATATTCTCCAAATATTCTTTATATGTGATTGGAATCATATTTAGCTCTACAACATTTCTTGTGTCGTTATTAACCCCTACAATTCTATATAACTCTCCATCAATTTTAATCAAATCATTATTATAAAAACTTGCGATAAACACTGCATTTTCATCAATTTTTTTCTCACTTTTTGCTTTCTCATAAGCATTTGAATCAATTTTAAAGAAACCTTCTTTTTTGATGACATCTAAATTTTTAACTGTCACAAATTTATATCCACCATTATCTAAGTAAACATCAAAGCGATATGGTTTTAATGATAGTTTTACTATTTTATTCTGACTATTTGAATAGTCGTTTGTAATATCAAGATGCGCATTTAACTTTTTACCGTAATATTTAACCTTTTTGATGATAGGTCCATTATCTTTTTTACTATATTTAGTTAAATAATTGCCTGTTTCTTCATGGTACTTATAAAGCGGGTTCTTCTCATTACTGTATTGTTCCATAATAGTTTTCAGTTTTTGATAAGTTTGTGGATCATGATGATACATTAATAATTTTTCTGGTGACTTCTTGATTAAATTTTTCAATTTATCATTATCTTTGTCATATAGTCCTTTGATGTTATTTATGATAAGTGTATTGCCTTTATCATCTTTTCTTGTTGAATATAAGGTATCATTTACTAATTCTCTATTCGGTTTTTTATCGACTCTGTGTGAGTACTTATAATCTTTAAAGTCTTTAATACTTTGTATTTGGCGCGGGATTACAAATATTTCTTTATATTCATCGTCAGTTTCAATTCCCGGCATATTTTCAGCTTGTTGCTCTTCAACTGTTTGGTTTTCCATGACTTTATTAGTTGTATCTAGTTTTTTCCATTCTTTGAAAATAAAGTCAGCGTTAGCAATGACCAATGCGTCTTCAGCATGATGTTTGTAACCTTGATTTCTTTCTTTTTTGAACTTCCATTTTTTTCTTAAGAAACTCGTGAAACCTCCATTAATCGATTTCACTTTGACATCTAAGTCATTTACTCTAAAATAGGATCTTAATAAATTCATTAACTCTCTAGTCGCATATCGTGTATCTACTAAATTACGGTTAATAAAATCTTTTTGGACACTAAATCGATTAATATCTCTTTCTTCTAATAAATATTCTTTTTTCTTCTTAGAAACTCTTCCTTTACCTTTAGAAAGGTTCAAAATATGCTTTTTAAATATCTCATAACTAATTTTCGCATCAGAAGAACTCAAATATTGAAATGGCGTTCTATTCCCTTTCTTACTATTCTCCTCTTGTTTTACTAGCACTTTATTATTGAAAGAGTTATCAAAAGAAACAGAACGAGGAATAATATGATCAACTTCATAATGATATGGATTATTAAGTAAATCTTCTAATGGAATAGATTCCAATGAATACAAACATTTTCCTTCTTGCATATCATGTAGTTTAATCTTTTCAATTAAAACCTTAGCTTTTTCTTTACCGGTTTCCTTAATGATTTTTTCGATTCTTTCATTAGTCTGGCGGTTTCTTTTCTGCATTTCATTGATGAATTTTTGTGCCTCTTTGGAATTCTTTTCTCTTGCTAGCTCAATAATAATATCTTTTGGCAAACCGAATTTTTTAATAATAGCATTAATCACTTTGATGGATTGAATGAATGAACGTTTCACCACTGGTGATAAGATAAAATCGTCCACTAAAGATGTTGGTATTTCTTTTTGTTGGCTTAAATCCACTTTTTTCGGCACAAGTTTCAAACGATTGAAAATAGTCATTTGGTTATCACTTGTGTTCCATAATTCATCCAATATTAAATTGATAGCTTTTAGGGAGAGACGATGTGTGCCGGTATAACCAGTTAAATTTGAAATTTGTTCGATTTCTTCTTGTGTCAATTTTGGTTCCAGTTCAGCTAATTCTTCTTGTATGTCTTCTGCTGACTGGTAAATCGTTAAAATTTCAGCGATTTGATTGAGTAGATCAGCATTCTCCAGAATTTCTTTTCGGGATGTAATGCCTTTTATATCATGATAAATTTTAAAATTAGTGAATTCTGGTTTACCTGTACTCGTTACACGATAGCCTTTAATATCTTCTTCATTCACAAGTATCTCTTTCGCAATTTGTTTGAGTGTCGGCTTTTTCTTTTGTTTAAAGACATTCTCAATGATCTGGAATTTCTCATAATACTCTAGTTTCTCATTCTCATCTCGTGCAATAACCAAGTTATTTAAATCATTTAGGGCATTGTATAAATCAGCATTATAAGCATATTTAACACTTCGTAATTCCTCAGGGAAATATGTACAATGTCCCATTAACATTTCATACCATTCTTTAATATCCTTCCAGCCAAATGGACTACCTTCTCCTGGACCTTCATAGTATGTTCTTCTAGTTTCTAATAAGCTGATATATGTCTCTATGAAAGTTTCATCAATTTTATGATGATTACTTTGTGTCTTTAATAACTGCTTTGCTTCTTTGATGTAATCAGATGTTTTGAAGCGGTTAGCTGCACCTCTTACTTCGCCTTGTTCTTTTAAACGTTCTAACTGTAATTCCGCAACATATTTATCTTCCAAGGCTTTATTATTTCTTGCGATTTGTTCTTTAGTGGATAATTCATTGCCTGTATCTTCTTCCACATCATTTACATTATGTACACCTCTGCGCTTTGCTAAATGAAGCAATGCCGCAGAAAATTGTTCATCGCTTAATTTTTCACTTAGTCCTTTAACGCGAGCTTCGTATGGATTTATTCCACTTATTTCACTGTCTTCATTTAATAATTTATAATCAAACAACAATTTTTTTACTCTTTGTAATCTATGTCTACGACGTCTCTTAAGTCGTCTTGCCCCTCTTTTTGATCGTCGTCCCTCATTGTTTTCTACATTAGCTTCTTTAAATAAACGAACACCTGCATCTATAACATCTCTTGTTTCATAATCAATAATTCCATAACCCACTGATGTAATTCCGATATCTAGCCCTAATATATAACTATTATTCATACTATCACTCCCTTATAATTTGAATATTTAAAATTTAATAAATGTAAAAAAAATCTCGCCAAACAAGTTGACGAGATAAACACGGCATTTTGCCTTGTTTTAGTAGATTCTGTAATTTTAGGTATAAGTACAATACAATTATTAGTATTGTAACTTAATGATATTATAGTAGTTATTATTAGTCAATCAATATTTTGTATTTTCTAATAATTTTAATTTTGACTTTGTTGAAAGATTTGTTAGAACATTTCTTTCGTTATTCACTTTTACGTTTTCTACTAGTCATAACAGTTACCATACCTATTAATGAAATACACAAGCCAAAGATTACTAATACAAGATTTCTTTCAGCTTCACCGGCTGCTGGTAATTCTTGTGATTGAGATGTATCAATTGATCTTGCTTCTGAAATTAATGCAGCAACTTTTTCATTATATTCAGTCGTAGACATTTTACCTGTATCTTTCAGATGTGTTAATTGAACTAACTTAGTTTGGTAAGGTTCATCTAATTTGATATTTTCAAATCCGATATTTGCCCATCCGTCACCGTCTGGATCCAATTCATCAGAAACTACTTCACCCGTAACTGCTTTAGCTGCTTGCGCTTCTGCACCTTTCACAATGTCTTCAATTCCAGTAAAAATTAATGCTACCGCAACTAACGTTGTTAAAAAGATACCGATTTTTCTCATTATAGGCCTCCTAAGTTTATCTAGTTTACTCATCTTTAACGTAACCAAACTTGCCTTCTTTAAAAACCCTATTTACAGTAACTAAACAAACTTTGCAGAATGTTCGTAAATTACATAAAGATAACTTTTATCGATATAGTTTTTCGGATGAAACGGCAATATATTTCAACTTAACTAACATAGCATTAAACTCCTTTTATCTACAATTTTCACACTTCCGTCATACAATTTTCAAAATATGACAAACATTTGTCCTTTCATCTATTTAAAAATCTGTAATAATATAATGTAGCTTTTATATAAAGCGAAATCATTACATTTTATATAGATAAAGAGGTAAATTATGAAACCCAACACATTTAATCCTATGCAGCGATTACACTTTTACGCTGCGGTCTTTATTACACCTTTATTAATTACTTTGACTTTGTCAGGTATTGCTTATCTTTTCTTCCCTGAAGTTGAAAATCAATTGTATAAGCACGAATTCTATGGTCAAAGCGAACATACAAAACAACAATCTATGACCGATGCGATTAAACAAATCGAAAAAGAACATCCTGGTTACACTATCAATAAAGTCAGTGTGATGGAGTCACCTTACAATAACCGCATCACAATTGGTGATATGGAAGGTAATTCTTACTATATTTTTCTAGACAATCATAACCAAATTGTCGATCAACAAAATGCGAAATACACCTATTCCAATATGGTCAGAAGTATACATAGTTCCCTTTCGACCGAAAATACTGCGATTAACTACTTAGTTGAATTAACCGCATGTTGGACTGTTTTTATGATATTATCTGGTATTTATATGTTAGTACGTAAAAAGTTATTAAAATCTAACAACAAAGTACTCAAATTCCGAAAATGGCATGCGATTGTCGGATTAATAATCGCCATTCCGATGTTAATCTTAGTCTTTACAGGCTTACCTTGGTCTGGCTTCATGGGTGCTAAAATCAATCAGATTTCTACTGCGTACCCACAATTAGGACAAACTCAACTCGTCGCAAATCCACCTAAATCAGAAGCCAATGAAATTCCATGGGCTTTAAGACAAAAAGCAGCACCACAATCAGAAGGTGGTGGGCATCATGGTAGTATGGCGATGCCGATGACAAATATTCCCGGTCAATTATCTTTGGATAAAGTGATTCACAACGCTGAAAAGCAAGGTTTAACACGTCCTTTTGCGATTGTTTATCCAACCAGTCCTGATGGTTCCTTTACGCTATCTAAAGCCAGCAATAGTGGTGTAACCGGCTTTGATGTCGCACCTGAAAAAGAAACCACACGTTATATGGATCAATATACTGGTAAACAATTAGGCAAAGTGGATTATCAAGATTACGGTATCCTAGCGAAATGGTTAACTTGGGGTATTCCGCTTCACGAAGGCCACCTTTTCGGTTTGGCTAACAAAATCATTAACTTACTCGTATGTATCGCCTTTTTAGACGGAATCATCTTTGGTTTCATGTCTTGGTTTAGACGCTTAAAACACATGAACCAAGCTGAAATGCTACCAAGACGTGTGAAAAAGCCGATGTCTATTTCACTTATAATCACTTTGATTATCTTAGGAGTTTTAATGCCTTTATTCGGCTTCTCACTCATTATCGTCTTTATTATAGAAACACTCTTATACTTGAAAGATAAGCGAAATAAACAATTGAATTAATCAACAGAAACAAACAGCGCAACCCTGGGAGGCTGCGCTGTTTTTATATAGTAGGCTTTGTTTATATACTTACATATTGGATTTTGGGAGTAATTATTATTTAATATTTTAATGTTCAGTGAGTTTCAATCATTGGCTTACTTTGTTTTATAGTAGAAATCTGGAATATTTGCCCAACGCTCTTTGAAGTAGAACGCTACAGATTTTGGTTTACGATCTCTTGTGAAGATACCTTTACGGTTACCTTGGACACGAATATGGCCTGTACTTGTTTCGAAGTCAGCGAAGTTCCAAGTTTGTTCCCCGATAAACTGTGGATATTGGTCTACGATTTCATGATTAGCTTCGTAATATTTCACTTGGTATTCTTCTGTGAACATAATGTCATCGATTGCGTGTAATCCGGCTACAGTATCTGCACCGTATTCTGTAAACATAATTGGCTTATTCGGTTGTACTTTAGACCAGCCATCCATTTCTTTCTTCAATGATGCTTTCGCTGCTCTTAAATCACCTTGGTCTACATACCAACCATAATATCTGTTCAAGCAAAGTACATCGACTAAATCTTGAACTTGACAGTTATCAGGTTGTGAGAACATGATTGTTACGATTGTCATTGGACGATCTTGTGGGTCTAAGTCTCTTGCCAGTTGTACAAGCGGTTCGAAATATTCTTTCGCACCTTTAGCATCTGATTCTGGTTCGTTAGCGATAGACCACATTACAACACATGCATGGTTTTTATCACGTGCGATTAATTCACGAATCACTTGTTCATGCGCTTCTTTTGTTTTAATGTCTTTCCATGTATCAATAGGATTATTTGATTTGCCTAAGTGTACTAAGAAGTTCAAGTGAACCCCTACTGCAGTAGTTTCATCAATTACTACAATACCTTGTTCATCCGCAAGACGCATCATTTCTTCTGAATAAGGATAGTGCGCTGTTCTGAATGAGTTCGCATTGATCCACTTCATTAAGTTCAAGTCCATAACATTTGCGTTTTCATTATAGCCTCTACCATTAATAGGTGTATCTTCATGTTTACCGAATCCTTTGAAGTAGAATGGTTTGTTGTTGATTAAGAATTGACCATCTTTCACTTCAACAGAGCGGATACCTACACGTTCTGTATACGTATCAACCACTTCACCATTGTCGAATAATGTTACTTTTAAGTTATATAAATATGCGTTTAACGGTTCCCATAGACGTGGATTTTCTACTTTGATGTCACCTTGTGCACCTGTTGCTGAACCTACGATTGTACCTTCTTCATCTAATAATTCAACACGTATCTCTTCCACATCACCGACAACCTCAGTTTCATAACGAACTGTCGCATTGTCACCTTCAACCTTAGGCACCACTGTAATATCTTCTACATATTTATGTGGTGTTGTGTAGATTTTAACCGGACGGTGTAAGCCAGAATAGTTAAAGAAGTCGAAGTTTGGTGTGTTCTTTCTGATTAAGTTGCCATCTTCATCTGTAAACTCTTCATAGTTACCTACAGGTAGTGTTGAGTGATCTAAAATGTTGTTTACTGATACAGTTAAACGGTGGCTGCCTGCGCCAACTTTATCTGTAATATCTACTTCAAATGGTAAGAAACCACCTTTATGAGATACAACTTCTTCACCATCAATATATACAATCGCTTCATGTGTAGCTGATCCGAAACGTAAAACTAAACGCTCGTCACGTAATGCTTTTGGTACGATAAAGTCTCTTTCGTAAAAGACAGTACCCACATGGTTACGAATCTCACTAATCGCACCTTGCTCGTTATATGAACCTGGGACACTCATCACTAAATCAGTATCTAATGGTTGTGTCGCATCTAACTTTTCATTCGCATGTTCTAATCGGAATTTCCAAGTGCCATTTAAATCAATAATATTTCTTGTTTCTGTTGTAATTGGATATAACATATCATTCTCTCCTTCATTTATTATACGCCTGAATATGCATTGAACCCGCCATCAACTGGTAATACTACACCGTCCACAAAGCTTGATGAACGGTAATCGACTAAGAAGAATAATGCACCGATTAATTCTTCTGGTTTACCAAAACGATGTAAAGGTGTCGCATTCAAGATTTTTTCTGCACGTGCTGAATAACTGCCATCTTCTTTAATTAATAACTTTTCATTTTGAGATGTCACTAAGAACCCTGGCGCAATCGCATTAACACGTACGCCTGTATCAGCAAGGTAAACACTTAACCATTGCGTGAAGTTGCTGACAGCTGCTTTTGCTCCACTGTATGCTGGAATCTTAGTTAATGGTGTAAATGCGTTCATTGATGAAATGTTGATGATTGTTGCTTCTTTGTTATCAATCATGTCTTGCGCAAAGACTTGTGATGGAATGAACGTACCTAAGAAGTTCAAGTCGAACACAAAACCAACACTTGCTTCATCCAATTCAAAGAACGTCTGCATTTGATCTTTATTATCTTTATCAAAATGTTCATCATCCGTTGTACCTTTAGGATGGTTACCGCCTGCACCATTAATTAACACATCCACTTTGCCAAATGCTTCATGGATTTTTGTTTTTGCTTGTTCCATCTGTGCTTTATCTGTAACGCTTGCTGAAATGAAAAGTGCTTTGCCGCCCGCTTCTTCAATCTCACGTACAACTTGTGCACCTGTCTCATCATTCAACCCAATAATCGCAATATTAGCACCGACTTGAGCTAATGATTTCGACATCGCTGAACCGATGACACCATTACCACCAGTCACTACTACTGTTTTATTGTTCAAATCAATTTCGTATGGAATCATATGCTCACTCCTTACCTTTACTTACTGCTTCATAAAGTCCGATTAAATATGTCGCACCTAGTGCTCTGTCATATAAACCGTAACCTGGTTTACCTGTTTCGCCCCAAATCATACGGCCATGGTCTGGACGTACAGGACCTTCATAACCAAAGTCATGCATAGCTTTAACAATTTCATACATATCTAAAGAACCTTTATCTGAAGGGTGTGCAGACTCTTCAAATGAATGTGTACCTGTATGTTTGATATTACGCGCATGCACGAAGTGTACGCGGTCTTTTTTACCGAAGTAACGTAACATTTCAGGGAAATCATTGTTTTTATCACAGCCTAATGAACCTGAACACATTGTTAAACCGTTTGATTTTGAATCATATAGATTAATGAAGCGTTCTAAGTTTTCTTTATTTGTGATGATTCGCGGTAAGCCGAAAATATTCCATGGTGGATCATCCGGATGAATCGCCATTAAAATATCTTCCTCTTCAGCTACAGGGATAATTTTATTAATAAAGTAAGACAAGTTTTCCCATAGCTTTTCTTCATCAACAGATTCATAAGCTTTAAATAAATCTGCTAAATCATCTTTCGTATAACTTGAATCCCAACCAGGTAATGAAAGTTCCCCGCTTAATGGATCCATCTTTTTGATATGGTCTTCGTTATAGATTAAAGCAGTTGAACCATCGTCTAAACGATATTCTAAGTCTGAACGCGTCCAATCAAACACTGGCATAAAATTATAGCACACAACTTTAATTCCTGCTTTGCTTAAATTACGTAATGTTTGTTGGTAGTTTTCAATATACTTGTCACGTGTAGGACGTCCTAACTTAATATCTTCATGTACTGGTACACTTTCAATCACAGATAACTCTAAACCAGCATCTTCTATCTCTTTCTTTAGTGCTTCGATTTTATCTAATGGCCAAACTTCACCAACAGGTACATCATAAATTGCGCTGACAATCCCTTCCATACCAGGAATTTGACGAATGTACTCTAAACTAATTGGATCTTCTTTACCATACCAACGAAATGTCATCTTCATTGATTATTCTCCTCCTTAATTAATCCAAAGTAATGATAAGCATTGTTGTAACAAATGCCTTTAATTAATTTTTCTAATAATGATGGTTCATCTGGAATTTCTCCATTTTCAATCATCTCTCCGATATATGTGCATAGAATGCGACGGAAGTATTCATGTCGTGCGTATGAGATAAAGCTTCTTGAGTCTGTCAACATACCTACAAAGTGCATCAACATACCTTGATCAGCTAGTGATGACATTTGTCTCAACATGCCACGTTTTGTATCGTTGAACCACCAGCCAGCACCGTGTTGGATTTTACTCGCAATACCTGGCTCTGTTTGGAAGTTCGCAATTGTTGAACCTACAACGTCGTTATAATTTGGGTTCAAGTTATAAAGAATCGTTTTTGGTAAGTGATCTTCACGTTCCATCATGTCTAGTAAATGGTTCAAGTTATACGCTAAGTTCGTTTGATCGTTAATTGAATCAAAACCTGTGTCAGGACCTAACTTTTCAAATGCTCTCGTATTGTTATTTCTGATAGCACCGAAGTGAATTTGCATTGTCCATCCTTTGTCAGCGTATGCTTTGCTTAACTCATTTAAGACGAATGTGATAAATTGTGCTTTTTCAAAATCAGAAACCGTTTCTTTGCTTAATGCTTTTCTGAAGATGTCCGTGATTTCTTCTGATGTGAAATCTTCATAATCAATTCGTTCCAAACCATGGTCAGCTAATCTGCCGCCTTTGCCGTGGAAGTAATCGATACGTTGTTTCAAACTGTCAATGAAGCTTTCAACACTTTGAATCGGTTGAGTAATCTCAGCTAGTTTTTCAACAAAATCTATGAAATCTTGTGAACCGATTTTAAATGCTGCATCAGGTCTGAATGCTGGTAAAACCGCTGTTTTGAAATCAGATTGGGCTTTAATTTCATCATGATAATGTAAATCATCTGTTGGATTATCTGTCGTACAAATCAAATTAACTTTTGATTCTTTAATTAAAGATTGCGTTGTCACATGATTGTCTTTCAGATATTGATTCACACGTTCATAAATTTCTTCTGCGTTATCTTCAGTTAATAAATCATAGACACCGAAGTACATCGCAAGTTCTAATTGTGACCAGTGATACACTGGGTTGCCGACTGCGTTTTGAAGTGCTTGTGCCCATTTGACAAACTTTTCTTTTTTGTCCGCATCTCCAGTGATGTAATGTTCTTCGATACCTTGAGCACGCATAACTCTCCATTTATAATGATCGCCGCTCAACCATAAATCTGTAATGTTATCAAAGTGATGATCCTCACTGATTTGTTTAGGGTCTAAATGACAATGGTAGTCATAAATTGGCATGTCTTTTGCATAATCTTCATAAAGTTGTACTGCTTTATCATTGTGTAACATAAAAGTTTCATTGATAAATGCCATAGTATATACGCTCCTTTTAAATTTCTTCTCTTAACGCTAATTCTTTTACAATTTGTTCATGTCGTTTATCTGTTAATTTATAGAATATTCCGAAGACAATCACCGCAATTAAACTGATAACAGCAGGTACGACAAAGTATAAAAGTCCTAACCCCTGTAATGTATCGGCAGTTTGCTCGACATTCGGTTGATAACCAATAAACGTTAGTGCTATACCTGGAATAAATCCAGCTAAAGCTTGTGATACTTTACGTGTGAAGCTGTAGCTTGAATAAATAATCCCCTCAGTACGAACTCCTGATTTCCATTGGCCGTATTCTACAACGTCTGCGATAAATGCCCATGTAACTGTATTAGGAATCACTAGGAAGAACATGCCTAATGTACTAAAGATTAAGAAGGTTACAACGTTCTCTCCAAAGAATGCATAGTTTAACATTTCACAAATGATAAAGCCTACAACACCAATAATCGCAGTCATTTTTTTACCAAACTTCTTACTTAAAACAGTTGTAAGATATAATGCTGGAATCAGTGCGATAAAGTTGAACAAGCTAACAATGCCTACTAAATTAACTTCGCCAAGTACATATTGGAAGTAATACAATTGTGTAGATTGCTTTAAGAACATGGCTGTAATTGTTAGTAATGTATAGAAGGCAAGCACTGCGAATGCTCCGTTTTTCAATAAGTTTTTAAACGCAATTCTACTTTGTCCTTTTGTATCAGGGGGTTCTACTGTAAAGCGTTCTTTAACACCTTTATAACAAATGATGTGGAAAATCACACCAATTGCCGCAAGTACACCTACAACAACTGGGAACCCAATTGCTTGATTAGGGAATTGGCTTACCATAGGTAAAACAATGATACCTGTAATGAACAACGCACCTTGTGACCCCATATTTCTGAACACTGAAAGTTGTGTACGGTCATCTGCGTTTACTGTCATAGATGCAGAAAGTGAACCATAAGGAATATTAACAATTGAATAAGCCATACTGAATATCATATAAGTTGCGAATGCCCATATCACTTTACCGGTATAATCTAAATTCGGGGTGATAAAGGTCATTACTGTCATAATTGCTAAAGGTACTGTCCCAAATAAGATATATGGTCTGAACTTACCTCTTGGACCAATATTTTTACGTGAATCTACATAAGATCCGACACCTGTATCGACAAAAGCGTCAAATATTTTTGAAATTAGGAATACTAAACCTGCATACGTTGCTGATATTCCTAAAACATCTGTATAGAACTTAAGTAAGTAGATTTGACCTAAGTCAAACATCATTCCGTTACCTAAGTCACCAAATCCATAAGCAATTTTCTCTTTGAGCGGTAATTTCGGCTTTTCTATCGCTTTAAATGTTTCAACTTTTTCCTCTTGTCGTTTTGTCATCGTTTCCATAGCATGACCTCTTTTCTAGCGTTTAATATCCGCTGAATCTGTAATTTGGAAAATTGTTTCAACATCCGCTGTATGATAATCACCATGGATGGCGTGCTTATACAACATATTGTTAATCGCAAATTGAACTGTCGTTCTCAAATCCCAATTTTCCATTAATCCATAAATAATCCCTGTGCTGAATGCGTCACCAGTACCGACGCGGTCTAAAATATCTGAATCAAATTGTGCTGTCTGTTCTATATGGTTTCTATGTGATATAAAACCTTGTAAGCGGTTTCTTGAGTTCGTAAAATTTTTTCTTTGTGTAAAAGCAATGTATTCAATGTCATAGCGTTCGTGTATTTCAGCTAAATATGGTTTTAATGTTTCAATCGAAGCTAATCTATCTAAGCCATCCTTTTTATCCGTTCCATCTTCATTTGTAAGTGATAAAGGTTCATAACCAAAGATTAAATCAACATAAGGTAACAACTCAGACATCGCCTCACGTGCTGTTTCAAAAGACCATAATGCTGCGCGGAAGTTTAAATCACAACTTACAAATAAGCCTTGTGATTTTGCGGCTTTTGCGGCTTGTAACGTAACCTTAAACAACTGTTCATTCAATGCAGGTGTAATACCTGTAAAGTGGAACCACTGTTGATTTTTAAAAGCTGTTTCAAAATCAATTGACGTTGTATCCAACTGTGAAAATACTGAATTCGCACGATCATACACTACTTTAGAAGGTCGATAAGCAAATCCTTTTTCTAAGTAATACACACCTAACCTGCCATCTGCTTGAACAATATTGTCTGTGCCAACATTATATTTTCGTAACGTTCTTAATACAGCTTGCCCAAGCTCATTTTGAGGTAATCCCGTTATCACTTGTGTTGATACGCCGAATCCAGCTAACCCGACAGCTACATTCGTTTCTGCACCGCCATAGACCGCATCAAACGATGTGGTTTCTGTAATCGTTTGATGGTTTGGAGGTGTTAAACGCATCATGATTTCACCTAGTGTGATAAAATTCATGACTTATCACCTCGAATACGTTCGAAGCGTTCTACAAATTTCTTCGTGTTCTGATAAATGATGTTATCACTGCCGTCTTTCGCACCTTTTGTTAATCCGCCGCCAATACCGATTGCAAATGCACCTTTTTTATACCATTCGTCCATATTATCAATGGATACACCACCTGAAGGCATCATTTCGACATTTGGAATAGGTCCGTGAACTGCATTGATAAAATCTGAACCAAGCACATCACCTGGAAAGACTTTGACTAAATCTACACCTGATTTCAATGCATCTGTAATTTCTGTGACCGACCCGCAACCAGGCAGATACGGAATTGAATACAAGTTACATAACTGTGCAATGTCTCCATCAAAATTTGGACTGACGATATATTTAGCGCCGTTTAAGATTGCGATACGCGCAGTATGCGCATCAAGTACAGTGCCAGCACCAATCACAACTGTGTCATCAGCATGTTGTTGTAAATGTTGAATCACATGTTCTGCACCTGGTGTTGTAAATGTTACTTCAATATTTTTGATTCCGCCCTCTATAATTTGATCAATCATATTTTGTGCATCTTCTTGTGATTTGCCTCTGACAACTGCGACCAGATAATTGTTATGCAACTGTTCCAATATTGTATATTTATGCATTGTTTAATCCTCCCTTAAAAATACTTTTTTTAACTAGCTAGCTCACCACTAAAGTAAAAGTTTTTTTAAGAATGGTCAATTTTCCATCAGATTTCAGACCTCTTTTTATGCAAAAAACGCAAATAAAAAAACGCCTTTATCAATCAAGTTAAACCCTTGATATAAAAGCGTTTCTTTGTAATATTTATCTACACGAACAATGAATTTTCGGCGAAAAATGATATGAAATTTTACGTTACTATTTTACTTTTTACTCTTGGAATATCCGCTGTTTTTATCATTTTTTTTACGTTTTTATACAAATTTTTACCTTATTTGCGTTTTTTTCGAGATTTCTGACAAATTGATACTATGAAAAATTGTTTATGTTTATGAATTTAGATACAATAATGGTGTAGCGATTGTAAACGGTTTCATCATTTTGTATGTTTTTTCATTTTTCGATACTTTAATGGAGACATGTGATATACTTCTTTAAATCTTTGAGTAAAATAACTTTGATTTTTAAACCCGACATAAACTGCAATGTCAGAGACAGACATATTGGTTCGCACTAACAAGTCCCGCCCAACTTTAATGCGAGCTTTAATGATGTATTGTGATAAGGTAACGCCTAATTCCTCGCTAAAGATTCTAGATAAATAAGAAGGAGATAAATCAACCATCTCTGCTAAATATTGAAGCGTGAGTGGATGATCTAAATGTAAATCGATATACTGCAGAATTTTATTAACTTTTGGTGTGTGTTCGTACTGTTTCACTTTTTGAGCAATATCGGTGTATTCCATAGTTAACGCATGCATCACATCACTGAGTCCCTGCAAATTAACTACTTCATCTATTTCAGCAGCATATTTTTTAGAAATCTGATCGACTAGCAACAAGTTTGCGCCTGCTTTTTCGATTGCTTTACGTCCGAATGTATTTAAAATATAAGCTTTATATTTTGCGTTTAAAGCGTAATCATTTGAACGTTTCATACCAGCCACACTACTCATTAATTTTATCAGACAATTAAATACTGTTTCTTTATCACCATTTTCCATCGCAGTGATTAATTGATTCTCAACTTTATATCTTTCTTCTAATTCATTCAATGTGAATTCATATTGTTCTTGTGTCGCTGTATAACCTAGTTCTGTTGTATGCATCTTTAATGTAAATGGAATGACTTCATAATTCACATCTCGATTTTTAATAAAACGTACGGCTAATCGTGTCATTTTCAATGCGTCTCTACGATTACAAACCGGAATGCTCAATAAATATTGTTTCAAAGTAGCCATCTTTGATATTTTAATGCCCGCTTCTTGCAGCATTTCATGACTCTGTTTTTCAGTCGGTCGTTCATTTAAGAAAGGACCGATCATAATAAATTGTTTTTGCTTACGATACTTGAAGAAATAATAATGGACATTAAACGCATTGGTATAAAAGTAAATGTGCTGACTGCTCATCTCATTAATGTAAGTCTTTAAAGACTTGCGTAATTGTTTACTTTCGTAATTCATAAACGGCGTTTTAATTTCATTTACAATTTGATTAATGTGACGATTATCAAACACTTTTAATTCTAGCCCTAATAAGTACATTGCATGTGTTTTCAACATTTCAATTGTCTTATCATCCATATAAACACCTACTGACTTTATTTATAATGACGCCAAAAAGACGTAATGTCTGCTTTATCCTCTAAGTTGAATTGAATCATATCCTTTAATAAGTCATAGTCTATATCTTGCGTCCATTTAATACGGAATAAGTTTTCAGTATACGTATAGCCATTTGCGTCAAAACGGTCTATAAACGGCTTCATTCCTGCAGCTTCAGGATTTATAGAGAAATGTGCCTTTGCACGACTGAACCCGATAATATAGGTACCATGATGTGTATACATAGGTTGATTCCATTTAATGGCTTTTTCTAACTCAGGAAACGTTTCATCTACCCAGTTAAAAACAGTTGTTAAGATTTCCTTTTGTTTTGGATCCTCGATTTTATTTAAATACTCATTAAAATTTTCCATTGATTTCTCCCTTTATTTCGACTTACTTCCATTATATGAGACCATTCTCAAAAGGGCTATGAATGTATCTCTAAATTTCCATTAAAAAAGCATGACAGCGTAAGTCTATTTACTGTCATACTTAAAGTAACTATGCTAATTCATCTTCTACTTCACCGTGTGAAGAAAGCAATCCAAATACATAGAATAAGACACCCATCGCAACGAGTGAAATAATTCCAGAAATCCATCCACCAGTCACATCGTGTAGTAAACCAATTAAGAATGGTCCGATTGCGGCGATGAAGTAACCGATGGATTGACCGAAGCCAGATAATGCGATACTGCCATCACTTGTACGTGCACGGATTGAGAAGAATGTCATACATAAACTAAATCCAGAACCCATACCAAAGCCGGCTAAAATCATACCGATAATTAATAGCGTGAATGATTGTGAGAAGAACAGTGCGAATCCGATAATAAAGAATGCGGAAACGATAGTCACTAATAGTTTTTGGTTCTTCATACGTGACGCTAAAATAGGGAAAATAAACGTCATCGGTACTTGTGCGAATTGGTTCAGCATCAATAAGTAGCCTGCTGTTGAAGCATCTACACCTCTATCTACTAAGATAGACGGTACCCATGCGACAACTGTATAGAAAATCATAGATTGGAAGCCCATCATGAATGCGACTGTCCATGCGAGTTTAGAACGACTGATTTTAAATAACTTTTTCTCTTCTTTAGCTGCTTGTTCAAGCATGGCTTTCTCTTGTTTCGTACCTGAAAGCATTTGCGGAACCCATAATATAATCGCAATAATCGCAAATACTAACCAGAAACCTAACGATAGACGATATGTACCCGCTTCAGATAACGGATAACTTAAGCCGCCGCCTAAACCTGCAGTGAAGTTCATTGTACCACTGTATAAGCCTGTCATTAGACCGATTTGAAGCGGGAATTTCCATTTTACATAACTTGGCAGCACGACGTTACCAAAGGCAATACCAATACCTAGCAACACTGTACCAATGATGAAAATCGGGAATCCGCCAGAGACACGTACGATTAACGCAATAATGACTAAAATCGTAGATAAGAACACCGTCTTAGACATCGTCATACGCGAGGATACTTTAGATACAAACGGTGATACAATACCAAAAATCAACAGCGGGATCGTCGTTAAGATACCTGCCACACTGTTATTGATTGATAAGGCATCTTTAATTTGATCAATAACCGGACCAACTGCTGTTAACGGTGCACGTAATGTTGATGCGACAAAGACCATCGCAAGAACAATCAACCACGAATCGCGCAATCTATGTTTTTGGAAGCGTTCATCCTGTACCATATGCTCACCCTTTCTTCATTTATTTAAGTTTATTTGAAAATAAAGAGAGAGGTAGGACAGAACCTAATCTCCCCACCTCATTGAATTAACTTTATTCTATGTCTTTCGTTTCATCAATGCAAGTACAGGTATAGAAGATTAACATACCTTACTATGCATCACGTCACTTATTTATTTAAAGTGATACGTGTACCTGCTTTACCTTCTAAAGCATCGACAGCGTCTGCTAATGAACAGATAATCGCTTCTTTACCTGTTTTCGCGAATTCAATCGCAGCTTGGATTTTCGGTAACATACTGCCTGCTGGGAATTGACCTTCCGCAACATATTGTTCCGCTTCCTCAACTGAGATGTTTTCTAATTTCGCTTCATTCTCTTTACCATAGTTGATATAAACATTCGGTACGTCTGTTAACATAATGAACGTATCAGCGTTCACTTGTTCAGCTAATTTCAAGCCTGAACGGTCTTTATCAATAACCGCTTCTAAGCCATGAATTTTGCCGTCATCGTCACGATATACAGGGATACCGCCACCGCCTGATGAAATGACAACTGTGTCTGTCATTAAGCGTTTAATCGCATCTACACCGTTGATCACCATTGGTTCTGGTGAAGGTACAACACGACGATAGCCACGACCAGCATCTTCAACCATAGTGAAACCTTGTTCTTTTTCCATGCGTTTTGCTTCTTCTTCTGAGAAGAACACACCAATTGGTTTCGTTGGATTATCGAAAGCTGGATCATCTTTGCTGACTTCAACCATTGTTAAAAATGACACAACATTTGAATCGATACCGCGTTGGTATAAATCGTTTTTCAGTGCGCTTTCCATCATATAACCGATGAAACCTTGAGATTCAGCGTTACATACATCAATCGGCATTGGTGAAACTTGGTCTTTAGCCGCTTCGTTTTGAACGATGATGTTACCTACTTGTGGTCCGTTACCGTGTGTCACAACAATTTTGTGTCCACTTTCTTTAATGTCGGCCATTTTGCTTGCCGCATTTTTTACGTTGTTATATTGATTTTCAAACGTTGTTTCTTGGCCAGGTTGTAAAATTGCGTTACCGCCAAGTGCTAAAACAACATATTTACCCATTCTTCTTTCACTCCTTCAATAAAGCTATAGACATACCATAAAGTGTGTCTTTACCTGATGATGAGCCTACTTGGAGAAGTTTTTCTAACGTCGACTTAGAGGCGTCTTCCATCAAATCAGTTAATTTAGAACTAAAAATACGTTTAACGGCATACTTTAAAAAGGTTTGGCTGACCAATGTCGTTAAAGGTTCATCCACCAGCTGTTCAATTTCTGTTAAATGCTGCGGCTGAATAAACGGTCTAATAAAGTGAACAAACAACATCCCGACTAACATATCATCGCCTGATGGCGTCAAACCTTGTCCTCGACCTATTAAATAGCGTAATTCAGTCTTCGCATCTCCATGTGGGTTTGACAATGCATCATAAATCGATTGCATTTTAGCAGGATTAAAGTCACCGTCAGCATATTCACAAAAATCAAATGCTTGGATACTCTCCTTTAATTGATTCAAATGAATGGCTTCAAAATTTTGACTCGCTTTAAATACATTCACATTGATATTTAGTTGTAGATTGCGATCAAACGCTAAAGCACGTGGATGTGCTTTTAACGTTTGACCCACCTGAATCGATTGTAGTAATCGATCTCTAGTGTATGCATCAACTACAACGCCAAATGGGAACATCCCATTTTCAGTGGTACCGATAAAGATGAGATTGTCATCTTTATCCACCACATTTAAACCTTTATTAAAGCAACTGTGTACTTTAAGTTCTGTTGTATGATTCAAGATTCTGCTTGCACTTGCGCCAATGGCTTGTGCTGTGAGAATCATCCATTAAATCCTAATTTTTCAGCATAAGCTGTGATTGCTTTTTCGAAGCATTCGATTGGTGGATGCACTGTACCTGCACCAATTTGACCGAAGCCGGCAATTTTGTGTGCGATACCTGTGTTGATCACTGGTGTAATACCTTTTTCAACTACTAAGCGTGCATCGATACCTAAGCAAGCACCTTTGAAGTCCCAAGTCGGGATAGAGAAGTTAGGGTTCTCACCAATACAAATTTCAGTCATTTCGTCTGAAGTTGCTAAGGCATCTGCAAAGCCGCCGCTACCTACGAAACGTGTAACTGCAGGTGCTGCGATCATTGCCATACCGCCGACACCGATTGTTTCAGTGATTGCTGAGTCACCGATATCAGGGTTAGCATCGTCTGATGAATAACCTGTGAAATATAAACCTTGTGGTGTATTTACAGGTGCTGTGAACCATTCGTCACCCATACCAGCGATACGGATACCGAAGTTTTCACCGTTACGGCACATTGCTGTAACGATTGTACCGTGTTGAATTTCACGAGCTGCGTCCATCATTGCTTTACCTGTTGCCATCGCAACGTTTAAGAAGAATTGGTCAGTGTCTGCTAAGAACTGAATAACTTCTGTACGTTTTTCTGGTTCAACATCTTCTAATTCAGAGATGATTGGCGCAACTTCTTTTAAGAATGCAAGTGAAGCTGCAATGTTACGTTGGTGGAATTCGTCTCCCATTGCGATTGCTTTCGCAATTAAAACGTTAACGTTTAAGCCGTCTTCCATTTGACGAACAGCTTTACCTAATACTGGACCTAATACGTCTTTCATCCAGTGTAGACGGTTAACAACTGTTTCATTGTAAGCACCGAAACGTAATACTGCGCCGATACCTTCGTTCATTTGGCAATAAGCTTCGTTGCCGCTTTCTCTGTTTTCAACAACCAATACAGGCATGTTCATTGAAGTGATACCGCCCATTGGTCCTACTGCATTCACGTGATGACAAGGAATGAATTCAATTTTATCATTCTCTAATAATTCACGTGCTGCATCTTCATCATTTGCCCATTCTTCGAATAAGATTGCACCGATACATGCACCTTTCATTGGATCAGTCATGTTTTCATATTTAATCGGTGGACCTGCATGTAGTAAAACATGCTCTTTCAATTCAGGAATTTTATCTTTCGCAGGTACCACGTCAACTAGGAATGGTGCTGCTGCGATCATTTTATCTATGACAGCTTGGTTTGCTTCATCAATTGTTTGGTAACCCATTATACAGACTCTCCTTCATAGTTGTTTAAGAATTGTAATACTTTCATTAGTTTTTCGTCTCCGCCAGCAACTGGTCTCCAGTTGAATTGCACAACGTCTGCGCCGCTTTCATCAATTGCAGTCGCAAAGCTTTTTAGTCCAACGTTGATAACGCTTGGAGTTGTGTTGATTAATTGAAGAATCTTATCGTCTACAGATAAGTCAACTGAAGTTGCGTCGAATGACTCTTCTTTCAATTCTGGTTGTTCAGCTTTATGACCTGTTAATTCGATTGCTGAACGTACCATTTGATCGTTTGTTTCGCAGATTTGTGCACCTGCTTCTTCTAATGTTTTGATTTGTTGTTCATAGTTTTGTGGATCGTGTTCTGTACCAACAACAGTTGCTAATACAGCAATGTCACGACCATTTGCTTTTGCTTCGCTGATGATATCTTCGATAGCTGGTGCTAATTGACCTGCCATATCATCATGGCTGCCGTAACCGATTACGTTATCTAACATGATTACTGCAGTGTTTTCATCATTTGCAGCTTCTTGTAATTTTTCGATACGTTTACCTGGGTCGATCATTGGGTGAGGACGACCTTGTGTATACATGTCATCACCTAAGTCAATGATTTCATGGTTGCCAGCTTTGTAAGTGAAACCTTCTGTAGTTTCATCTTTTAAGCCGTCGAACGCATCTTTTACAAGCATTGCTGCTTCGCTTGCTAATGTACCACCTGAGTAGTAACCTTTGATGCCGTCTTGGCCATCTTTCAATGTTGCTTTGATTTCTTTTGTTGCTGGTTTGAATTCAGGTTTTTCACCATTAGAAAGTTGAACTGATACGCGTGCAGCTTCTTCTAGTGTGTATGCATGGTAAATGTTTGCTTCAGTGTATTCTGGTTTGTGACCTAAGAATAATGTCACAACTGGTTTGTCGATATTACGAAGCAAGTTCAATACTTTTTCTTCTACTTCTTTAGCTGGTGGTTTTGAAACAACTGTAATGACTTTAACAGCTGGATCTTGTGCTAACGCTTTGATACTGTCCATCATTGTGATTGCGCCGACTTCTGTTGATAAGTCACGGCCGCCTGTACCGATTGCGTTAGTTACACCTTTACCTTCACGGTCAACAATTGTAGTGACTTCTTGGATACCAGTACCTGAAGCACCTACGATACCAATGTCACCTTTGTTAACGATGTTAGTGAAAGCTAATGGTAATGAATGGATAATACCTGTACCACAGTCAGGACCCATTACAAGTAAACCTTTGTCATGTGCCATTTCTTTCAAACGTACTTCATCATCTTTAGGTACGTTGTCACTGAACATGAATACATGCAAGTTGTTTCTTAATGCAGTTTCAGCTTCCATAGCCGCATATTGACCAGGCACTGAAATTAACGCAAGGTTAGGATTAGTAGCTTTATCTAACGCTTGGTTCCAGTTAGAAACTTCTTGTGTTGATTCAGCTTTATCGTCTTCCGCTTTACCTTTTAATTCATCTTCAACTTGTTGATTCACTTCATCAACCATTGATTCATCATCTGTATCGATCATGATAACAATGTCATTTGGTTTTGCTTCATCTAGTTCAGGTGAATCGAAGCCTGAAGCTCTGAAGATGTCTTTGTTTGCGGGTGTACCCATCATAATTGATACTTTATTAACGCCGTCCATTGCTGATAATTTGTTTGATAACAACATCAATACAATAGAGTCTTGATACGTATTCTCTTTAATGATTGTATATAACATAATAGTCCTCCATTATTATTCTGCAAATCTGTTTTTACCGTGATAACGGTCATAATGCACATCATCTGACTTCAAGTAGTCATAGATGTCATCTACAATTTCAATACCATCTTTGTCATAGCGTTCACTACGTAAACGTCCACGTTCACCTGGGTAGTAAACTTCGCCATAACCTTTCGCAGCTGGTTGTGCTTTCAACTCATCAATCATTGTTGAAAGTTGTTGTTTGAACTGTTTAGGGTCAGTGAAGTAAGCCGGGTTAATTACAACGTGTAATTGGCCTAAATCTCTGCCTTTTGTTAAATCTTTGTACATAGATGACACGTGGCCGCCGAATGGTAAACCAAGCAAGCTGCCTGATAAAATGTCTACCATCATCATCAAGCCGTAGCCTTTAGGTCCTGCAACAGGTACTAAAGCGTGTACCGCTCTTGAATCTGTAGTAGGTTCACCGTTTTCATCTACTGCCCATGTATCTGGGATAGATTGGCCTTTTGAACGTGCATCTAACACTTTGCCCCATGCTTGTACAGTTGTTGCCATATCAAATGTGATCACACGATCATCATTTGTCGGCGCACTGAAAGCGATCGGGTTCGTACCGAAATATGGTTCAGTTCCGCCGAATGGTACAACCATTGGGTCAGATTGACACATACTGATGCCGACCATATCTTGGTCTGCTGCCATTTCAACGAAATAGCCTAACGCACCACTGTGGCTGATGTTTTTCACACCCACAACTGCGATACCATTTTCTTTCGCCATTTCAATCGCTTTGTCCATAGCTTGTTTTGCTGCTTGGTGTCCTGGGCCATTGTCGCCGTGGAACACTGCAGAAGATGGACCTGTTTTTTCAAACTCGTAATTCGGATGAGCATTAATACCACCCTTGGCAATACGCTCTGCGTAATATTCAACACGTACTGCACCATGAGAATGAATCCCGCGATGGTCTGCGAATGTTAAAACATCTGAGACGTCAGCAGCTGCATCTTCTTGCAAACCTGCTTTCATCAATTTATTTTTCATTAACTCATAAAGTTCTTTTTTTGTAACACGCATCACTAAAACCCTCCTGACTTTTTTGAAGATTCTTGCAATTTATTAGTCTGCAAAACTAAATAAAGAGCGGTGCCGGTGCAATGACCAGCACCGCTCATTCAATTGAATTAGTAAACTTGTTCTGACTTCATGTAATCATAGATAGATTGTGGAATTGGAATACCTGTTTCGTCGTATTTTGCTTCCACATCTTCTTGAATTTCACCTGGATAGTAGACTTGGTCAAAGCCTTTCGCAGAATCGATGTCATGAAGTTCTTGAACCATTTGTTCCATTTGTGATAAGAATTGTTCCTCGTCACCGAAGTAACTTGGATTGATCACTAAATGGAATTGGCCCAGACGACGGTACGCACTGTAATCTTCATACATTGAAGACACATGCTGACCAAATGGTAAGCCAAGCAAGCTGCCTGATAGAATATCTACCATCATCATCAAGCCGTAACCTTTCGGTCCAGCTGCAGGCAACAATGCGCTGACTTTATAAGGGTCTGTCGTCGGTTCACCTTTATCATCCACTGCCCAAGTATCTGGGATTGAATGATATTTTGAACGTGCGTCTAAGATTTTACCCCACGCTTGTACAGTTGTAGCCATATCAAAGACAATAGGCTTGCCGTCTTTACGAGGTGCACCAAATGCAATCGGGTTCGTACCGAAGTAAGGTTTTGTTCCTCCGAACGGTACAACCATCGGATCTGATTGGCAGACACTTAATGACACTAAACCATGTTTACCAGCCATTTGTGTGTAGTAACCAATCGCACCGCTGTGTCCCATTTCTTTGACACCTACTGCAGCAATACCGTTTTCTTTCGCCATTTGAATCGCTTCTTCCATCGCATGGTAAGCTGCGTAATGACCCACTGTATTATCTGCGTGATAAATACCTGTAGATTTGCCTGTTTTTTCAAATTTAATTTCTGGTTCTAAGTTGAATCCGCCTTTTGCTGTACGTTCTGCATAGTAGCGCAAGCGCACGGCACCATGTGAATGGATACCACGTGCGTCTGCGAATACCATCAGCTCAGCGACTTTGTCTGCATACTTGTCAGGCATGCCTGCAAGCATAAGCTTTTCTTTAAATAATTGGCGTAACTCATCATAGCCAACATAAACTAAATTCTCTTCACTCATGATTTAGAAACCCTCTCTTATAGTTCGATGTCACGGTTAGCATCTTTAGAGTAGATATATGCGAATGGTTCTTCTAAGCCGATAGCATAAGTTGCTTGTGGAGCATAAGCACCCATGAAGATATAGTCACCTTTGTCTACTGGTAACCATTCGTTGTCTAGGTTGTACATACCGCGGCCGCTTAATACGTAAGCACCGTGTTCTTGTACGTGTGTTTCAACATAACCATGTGAAGCACCTGGTTCGAATGATAAGATGTGAATGTTCATGTCATATGCGATATCTTTTGGTAATAAGTCTTGAACTAATACTTCTTTCATACCTTCATATGGTTCTGCTTTAAGGTCATTAACATTGCCTGTCACAACTTCTGGTTTGTGACCTTCAAGTGGTTGGTAACGTTTTTTGTATAAGAATACGCGGCTGTCTTCGTTATTGTTGTTGTTTTCGAATTTCATCACTTGATCAGCTGGTACGTATAAGTAACCGCCTTGTGATAATTCATATTTTTCATCGCCAGCATACGCATTGATGTTTCCGTATACAACATAGATGAATGTTTGGATACCGTCTCCGCCGAAGCCTTGAGTGTTGCCGCCTTGGTCTTTCAATGTAACTAGGTAGTCAACGAAACGTGCACCTAAACGTGGTGAACCTAAAATAGTAACGTCGCAATCTTCGAATCCTGGTACTACGTTATTTACTAAACCGTCTGGAACGATAACTGCGTAATTGTCTTTTTTGATAACTGCTCTTGTTTCTAATAAACCTTCTCTATAACCTTGATTGTGATTTAAGTAACCCATTATTAAAAACTCCTTTACATTAATTATTCTTTGTAAGCTAATTCATATAAAACGTCTTTTAATACTTCGATTCCTTTTACTAAGTCTTCGATGTTTGTTTCTTCTTCAACGTTATGACTGATGCCGTTGATAGATGGCGTGAACAACATTGCTGTCGGAACAAATTTCGCAAAGATTTGCGAATCGTGTCCGGCACCTGATGCCATGACTTTATATTGTTCTTTACCCACTATTTGGTCAGCTGATTGTTCGATTCTATCTACTAAACCTTTGTCCATTAATACTGGGGCTTCGTCCATCCATAAATCAATATCGTACTCTAAGCCTTCTGACTCAGATACTGATTTGATTGTTTCTGTGATTTCGTCAGCGAATTGATTCAATGCGTCTTGGTCAATATGACGTGTATCAATACTGAAGACAATTTCGCCTGGAACTACGTTAACTGTGTTCGGTACAGGATCAACACGGCCGAAAGTCAGTACTAACGGATCGCCGATTTCTCTAGCGCGTTGTGTTAATTTAGAAGCAATCTCACTAAATCCTACAACTGCGTCTTTTCTTAAGCCCATTGGTGTTGTACCTGCGTGGTTCGCTTCACCTTTTAATGTAACTGTGTAACGTTTTTGGCCGACAATCCCATTCACTACACCAATTGCTTTGTTTTCAGTTTCAAGCACTTTCCCCTGCTCGATATGCACTTCAACAAAGGCTTTGATGTCATCGTGGTTTTGGTCTTGTTTTCTGTAGTCAAAGCCAGAGTCTCTCATCGCATCTTCAAAACGCACACCTTCTGCGTCTGCAATCTCTTCAACTTCTGATTTGTCTACAAGATTGAAGTAGTTTTTACTGCCCCAGAATGCGAATGGGAAACGGCTGCCTTCTTCTTCAGCTAAGGCAAGGACTTCTAGAGAACGAAGCGGTTGGCCGTGTTCTTCTTTAAGTGCCTTCATTGCTGTCACAGCAGCTAAGATTCCGTATTGACCGTCTAAATGACCGCCTTCAACGACTGTGTCAATATGTGAACCTGAAACAATTTTTTCATCTGGATATTTACTGCCTTCTAAACGACCTGTTAAGTTGCCGATGTCGTCGAAAGTTGCGTCAAATCCAGCTGATTCTAATGTTTCTTTTAAAGCATGCACGGCTTGCTGCCATTCATCTGAATAAAGCAAGCGTGTAATTCCTCCGCCAATCAAACCGCCATATGCGGTAAACTGCTTATCTAAAGCTTCAAAAGAGGAACGGATGTTCATATTCAACAACTCCTTTTCATCTCATCATCTATTATAAATGTTTACTTTTGTTACTACATCCACAATTCCGACAATTAACATCCTCGTATTTATTCATTTTGTACAAATACGATAGATATAAGATTTGCGATAATTATTTTGGGTAAATATGAACAATTTAAAGCAATCTAACATAACCAAAGGAGGTTCTTTTGTTGTCAGAAACAAAACACATCACAACCCAAGACCAATTTCAATTAACGCAACTCATTACACCCGCTCAAAATGAACCTAAAGGTATCATTCTTTACTTTCATGGTGGCGGCTTAATTTTCGGTCAACCTGATGATTTACCACAGGCCTACGTTGATTTGTTAACTGAAGATTTCACAATGATTTCAGCAGATTATCGTTTAGCACCTGAAAGCAATATCGATACAATTATGAATGATGCATTAACACAATTCGATGATGTCAAAGCTAATCATCCTGACTTACCAATTTTCTTATTCGGTCGTTCAGCAGGATCATTCTTATCTTTAATTGTTGCATCTAAACGCGATGTCCAAGGTATTCTTGATTTCTATGGTTATAGCCGTTTCCACGTACCGCAATTCTTACGTGCGAATCCACAATACAAAGCCATGTCTCAACAAATCACACCAGAACTGTTAAATAATATGATTCAAACAGAACCTTTAACACAAGGTGATTTACAGACACGTTATCTCATTTACCTTTATGCACGCGGACAAAACGAATGGCTGAAGTTACTAGGCATTCAACAATCTACAGATGCTGCCTATAACATTGCGCCTAAAACACTTAAAGCATTTCCACCTACATTTATTGTGCATGGTAAACAAGATCCAGATGTACCTTTCGGTGAAGCTCAACATTTAGACCGTAATATTCCAGAAACTAAATTTATCGCTTTCGATAACAAAGATCATGATTTTGATCGCGAAGTGAATGACTTTAATTTAGATATCTACCAACAAGCTAAAACATTTTTATTAAATCTTGTTTAAATGCGACAAAAGGCCTCCGAACTGAAATGTCGGAGGCCTTTTTTATATTAATGCTGTGATACAGCATGCATACTTATTTGAATTTAACCAAGACTTAGATAAATTCACCACGGAAATCATTAGAAACACCGTCTTCAAGACTGTAAGTTTCTTCACCGCGTAAAATTGTTTTCGCAACTTGTGCGTTAATTGTACGACCTACATATGGGCTTAATTTATTGCGGTATTCTAAATCTTCAGCTTGTAATGTGTATGAAGATTCTGGTTTGATGAAGACGAAGTCTGCATCTTTACCAACTGCAATACTACCTTTGTTGTCTAAGCCGAAACGTTTTGCAGGTTCAGTCGCAATAATTTCAGCGAAACGTTTAAGTGATAAGTCGCGTTTTTGAACACCTTCGTCGAATAAGATATCCACGTTATTTTGGATACCTGCGATACCGCCCCAAGCTTCAAATGCGTTATCAGTATCTTTTAAGTCAGGTGTACTTGGTGAGTGGTCAGATGTTACGAAGTTGATGTCACCATTGATAACACGTTCCCACATACCTGGTAAGCGTGATTCTTCACGGATTGGTGGTGAACATTTAACAACTGGACCAATGTCATCTAATTCTTCTTTGTAGAAGTATAGATAGTGTGTACAAGTTTCACATGTTACGTCTACACCTTCTTGTTGTGCTTTAATAACTTCATCCACGCCTTCTTCACATGCAACGTGTACGATGTGTAAACGGCAGCCAGTTTCTTTTGCGAATAAGATCAATTTGCGGATAGGTTCAACTTCTGTGAATACAGGTCTTGAATCTACGTAAGCTGCCAATGATTTTTCGCCGTTTTTATAAGCGATTTCGCCTAAACGGTCTGTAATATCAGCATTTTCTGCGTGTACAGATAAGATTTTACCTGTTTTCGCAATTTGTTTCATACCTTCGTAAAGTGAATAGTCATCTACGTTTTCGAAGTCGCCATCGATTGAACGGTCACCACAAGTAGCTAAGAACGCTTTGTAAGCCACAACGCCTTCTTCGTCTAATTCTTGGATACCACCATCTAAGTTATAAGGCACTAAACCGCCATAACTTGCAACGTCAGCTGATAATTTACCTTTACCTGCATCAAATTTTTCTTGGATTGATGCTCTATCAGTTGTTGCTGGTACTTGGTTTAAAGGCATTTCAACGAATGTAGTAACGCCGCCTTTTGCAGCACCTTTCAATCCTGTTTCGTAGCCTTCCCACTCGTCACGGTAGCCGCCGCCTGGTTCTGTAATATGCACGTGTGCATCTACCATACCTGGTGCAACGACTTGTCCTTTTGCATCGATAACTTTTTCTGCGTCACCTAAGTCATGACCAATTGCTGCGATTTTTCCGTCTTTAACAGCTACTTCTACTTCTTGTTCGCCTTCGTCTAAAATGACACGACCATTTTTAATCAATAAATCATATTTCATTAGCTTTCTCTCCTTTATCCTTTCTAAATTTCTTTTCTAACACGTATAAAATGATGTAAGAAATGCCTGCGATGAAAAATCCGATAAACCATGAGAAGTCAGAAATGACTTGGAATTTCGGAATGAAACCTAATAGTGAAACAACAACACCAAGAATTGTAGCCACATAAGCAGAGAAGTTAAATCTTAATCCGCCATGATTTGGATTATTTGTATCAAAATACAATCTCTCGATGTCGACTTTACATCTGTTGATTAAGTAGAAATGTACGATTAATACACCTGCAACCGGCCCTAAAATTGCACCGATCATATTTAAGAAAACGAAAATACTATCTTCATTTTCCATTAATTTCCAAGGCATAATCAGAACACTCACAACAGAAGCTAAAATTACACCACGACGATAGTTAATCAACTTCGGCATCAATACACTTAATTGATATGCTGCTGGAATGATATTACTTGTCGCGTTCGTTGAAATTGTAGTCATCAATAATACACCTGTGGCGATTAAAATCGTCCAGATATTATCCCAATTATTGATAATTGTTAAGATATTCCATTCTTGGTGACCTAAGAAGATAGAACCACCGATAATGATGAACACACTACTGAATGCGAATAATAAGTGTGCAACAACAATACCTGAAACTTGTCCTACAATTTGTGCACGTGTTGAAACTGCTTTTTGTGTAAAGTCAGAAACACTTGCTCCAGGTCCAGCCCAAACACCCATCATTGAGTTGAAAATTAGGATGAATGATAAAATAGCTGGATAAATAATACCACTTGATTTTGTTGTGATTTCATAATGCATGATGTTGTCCCAGCCGCCGGCAACCATGAAGCCCCAGATTGCCATACCGCCGAATACAATGTAAATTAACGGGTTTAAAACTGCAGTGAATTTATTTAGTGTCTCACCGCCGCCGATACCAATCGCAAAGTTAATAGCCCAGAATACTAAAAATGCGATTAAACCAGGTATCGTGATGCCTAAAATTGTCGTTCCATTACCAAAATGCTCGAACCCCGGGAAGATCTTAATAAGCAAAATGAGTAATGCCTGTGAGCCTGCGAAGGTTTGTAATCCGAACCAACCAATACCCGCAATTACACCACGTAACACACCAGGAAGTTTTGCCCCGATGTCACCATACGTTTGACGTAACTGCATGGCAAATGGAATGCCGTATTTAGAACCAGCATAACCGTTAACCGCAAGTAATGTCGCAATAATAAATGAACTGAAGATCAATGCGAAAATTACTTGTAACGGCGAAAGCCCTAGTAGCAAAAATCCGCCTACGGCAGTATAGTTAGGAATGTTATGGACAGCACCCATCCAAAGGGTGAAGAAGTTGAATGTTGATATATTTCTTTGGCTGTCTGTTTTAGGCATAACATCCTTGTTATAGCCTCTGCGTTCGAAGAAAGCCGCATCATGAATGCCGCTTTGCGCTTGCCCCTGTTTCGTCATTTCTATATCTCCTTTGAGTTGGAATAAATATGACTATACGTATAATCTTTACTTAAAATTTTACAGTTACTGGAAGCGTTTTTCTTTGTGCAGTTTGACAGTAATTTTTTATAAAATTATCGATTTCGAACAAATTCTGTCATTTCATGTTAAAATTTATTTCAGTAGATGCGTTACAATAACAAGAGCATTTAGTATTCAAAAACTTATAATGACGATTACATAGAGTGTTTGAAGGCGTTTAAATACTACTCATTTAAATAAACATATAGAATTAATAAGTAAATTCACTTGTATAAAGAGAAACCATTGTAATAACATCTGAAATTCAACATACCAACTTTAAGGAAGGTGATTAAATGCCGACGTTGCAAAATATACTCGCTGCTCCGAGCTTTGCCGGGTTGAAACTCATTAACGAAAATGGGGATTTAAAAAGAGAAGTTCGCCACTTAGACATCACAGAAAATATTGATATTAAAGACTACACTGCTAAAGAGTCATTTATACTCACGACGGGGTTATTATTTCGGGATAATCAAGCAGGCTTGAAACAAATGATTAAAGAATTAAATGATATTGATACCGCGGGGTTAGGTATTAAAACGTCTCGTTATTTAAAACATATCGATCAAGAAGTGATTGATTACGCAAACGAATTAGAATTTCCATTGATAGAAATCTCTGAAGAGTGGAATTTAGGGGAAATCACAAGACAAATTTCAACTTATATTTCAGATGAACAAACAGCTAAATTAAACTACGCTTTGAATATTCAAGAAGAACTGAACGATATGCTGATTAAGGGTTTCGGAGTCGAAACAATGATAGAAAGAATGAGCCGTATTTTAGGCGTACCCGTTCTGTTATTCAATCCATTCTATATGGTTGATTCTCAAAGCTGGCATTACCAACAGAATAATTTGTTGAAACAACAACATATCCGTTACTTTTTAGAATACTTACGTTCAGAAAACGCTAATACAATTACTCGCAATCAAACGAAGTTCACTAATGACGTGGCGATTTTCAAAGTACAAGCCTATGCTTATTTCCCATATTATTTAATGGTGTCAGATATCAATAAGCTGTCTTATCCTTTCAGTTTATTAACGATTGAACAAATTGTCTCAACATTGAGCTTTGCGATATATAAAAATAAAAAGATTGAAGAAGCTGAACACTCAGATATCAATCGTTTCTTTGAATCCCTGATTACGAATCGTTCTGATCAATCTTTATCTGTTCATAATCATCCGATTTTATTTGAACAATACGGTATTTACCCTTCCGATTATTATCAAGTCATTATCTGTGCCATTGACCCAATGGATAATTTAGAAAACAGTCAATACGTTGAAGAGCGTTATCAATTCGTTTACACATGGCTCATACACAAACTCACAGATTTAGATTCACGTATCAGTGTTTACAGTATGCCAAGTAATCGCAGATTTGCGATTTTACTACAATCTAAACATGAATATTATTTAAATTACTTAAAACATATTCAACAAGAATACCATGAGTTCTTCGACAGCAGTATTTCATTCGGGATTGGTAATAGAGTCACAGAATTCTCTCAATTATCAACGTCCTTTATGGAAGCGAACGAAGCTTATGAAAGCGGCTTAGATAAAGCACGTAAAGCATTCATGAACTTCTATCAATCAAAGAGTATGAAAGAACTCTTACAGCTGTTGCCGCCAAGTAAATTGAAACCTTTCATTCAACATACTTTAGGTGACCTAGCCTATCCTAAAACGAAAAAGGATGAAGAGTTAAAAGATACGCTTAAAATGTACATGGATTATCAATGTGATATTACCAAAACTGCGAAGAAAATGTTCATTCACCGTAACACTGTAAAATATCGAATTAAAAATTGTGAAGAAATATTAGGTTGCACGGTTGAAGATCCGTTCAACTCATTAAATATTCGTCTCGCATTATATGCATCAGAAGAAATACTCTTCGATCAATAATAACGTTATAACTATCTATCAATCATTAATCAAACAGGGGGAGCTCCATGAATTTAGATACTGTCATGTCTCATTTAGACACTTTTAATAACTATGGTTTTAATACAGAAACAGGCGGCACAAACCGCATTGCCTTTCGTCACGCTGAACGCTTAGCCGCATTGAAATTCTCAATGCTGTGCCAAGAAGCAGGATTAGATGTCCGCTTCGACTACTTCGGCAACGTCATCGCAAGAAGAGAAGGTAAAAAACCTAACTTACCGCCCGTTATGATCGGATCACATATCGATACCGTAAAAGATGGCGGACGTTACGACGGCTTACTTGGTGTTGTAGCTGCATTACAACTCATGCTGCATTTAAACGAACACCAAATTGAAACAGATCATCCAATTGAAATCGTCGCATTTACGGCAGAAGAATCTGCACGTTTCAACACTGCGACACTCGGCAGTAAATACATTACAGGCAACTTGTCTCAAGACGATATGAAAGAAATTAAAGATAATGAAGGCAAAACGCTATTCCAATTGGTCGACACTTTAAAACAAAGCTTACCTTCAGAACAAGATTTCTATCATCAAGGAGATTTAAAGGCCTTCTTAGAACTGCATATCGAACAAGGACCTATCTTACAAAACAAACACAAAGACATTGGGATTGTGACACATATCGCAGCACCTCACCGTTTTAAAGTTAAATTAACAGGTGAAACAAGTCATTCCGGATCAACACCTATGCCAATGCGTTATGACGCTTTAACTGCCGCATCAGAAATCATCTTACAAGTTGAAGCCATCGCGCAACATTACCATAAAGCAGGTGTCGTTGCGACAGTCGGTCATTTAGATGCCTTCCCTAATATCATGAATGCTATCCCTGGCGATGTAACATTATTGATTGATATTCGAGGTAAAGAATTAGAATCACGTGAACAAGTTGCGACTGAGGTACAACAAGCCATTTCAGAGATTACAAAACGTCGTAATATACAAGCTGAGGTTAAAGACTTAGGACAAGATATGCCTGTAGGTCTGAATGCAGAAATTGCCCAAATTACTAAACAAGTGTGCGAACACCATAACTACAGTTACCGTTTCATGTTCAGCGGTGCCGGTCATGATTCCATGAATATGGCATTAATCTGCCCTACCAGCATGTTGTTCATTCCATGTAAAGACGGTATCAGCCACTCACCTAAAGAGTCTGTTGAACCAGAAGAAATTGAAAAAGGTATTCAAACACTTATAGATACAGTCATTGAAGTGGCAAAAGCAGACGTCAAACTACAATAAAAACAACAACGAACCGAATATCAAACACTTAAAACAAACCCGAGAGAAAAATTCATGTTTCCTCTCGGGTTTTATGTATAATAAAATAATAAATAGCAAACAACTTTCCATCTCCATCAGAAGTCAGTCATAATTACATAACTATAAGAGGAGCACACAACATCTATGAATATTGGAAAACAACTCGTCCGCTTAAGTCAATTACACGGTTATAGTTACAAAGCTTTAGCTAAACACTTAAATATAAGTGAATACCAATTAAGACAATGCGAGAATAAGCATGCACCTTTTGATTTCAATCTCACTTTAACTTTAAGTCAATTTTTCAAAGTAAGAACCAGTTATCTAACAGCCGAACATACAGTCTTTTCTAGAACCAATACAGTACAACGCGGACATGTTTCTATAAGCAACTACAACTTTCATACACACACCCAACAATTTTACCAATCCATATATCTAGCGAACTTTGTAGAATTCCAATCAAGATTCGTCAAATCACCTTTTAAACAGATTTTAGACATCACGGCTGAAATAGAGCAGCTTTACGATCAAGCAAATAGCCAAATTAATTTTATTAAAAACGCTGCTGAAAAAGCACGCGCATTACTTATAAAAGAACCGTCGAACCTAAGGTTGCTATTCATGTTAGAAAAAGGAGGTTTATGTATATGCGAGTCAAATATCAATAACGAAGCGAAACCTTTCAGTTTTTGGTCTGAAAAAGGTATGCCTTATATTGTTCTAAACCACAACAATGATTTTGCGGTAAAAAGCGTGTTTGATGTTGCGCATGAATTAGGTCATTTACTGTTACATAAGCATATTCAATTTGATTTACTCACTTATGAAGAATTTCAAGATATAGAACGTGAAGCAAATATCTTCGCCTCTTCATTCCTATTGCCTGAACAAGCATTTAAGGAAGATATGAAGAAAGTATCTAACTTGTCTAATCCAGATGATTACACACCATTAAAACAGAAGTGGTATGTATCTATCAAAGCCATGGGTCAGCGTGCTTATGAGTTAGGATTACTCACATTTGAAGAATATATTGCTTTTTGTCATGCGATTCATGAAAAGAATTATGAAGCGGTTGAACCTTTAGATGATACACTAGCACGCAGACATCCAATTAAAATAACCGCTCATTTAGAATACATGTTCGTAAGAAAACTCATTACACCGCAAAAATTGTTAGACATCCTAAAAGTAGAACCTGAATTTTTAACACAGTTAGCCAATATCAATCAAAGCTTATTTGATAAATTCACTAAAAAAGAACCTAAAGAAATTTTAAAATACGATTTTATAGACACTTCTGATAACCGTTAAAAACTATTGAATATTTTGTATTTACACATTTATAATTTCGAAACCATTTTATCCCTATTAAATGACTTCACAAGTAATAAGAATATAATGATGTCTAAGATAATTAAGACGAAACCTGCGATTAAGATGGTTTGATAACCTAACAGCATAATACCTGAAGCTTGAGAAATGATTAGACCGATAATGGGTACAACTAAGAATAACGCAACACTTTGAGCTGACTTCATACTCTTTGCCTTATTCGCAACCATCATCACGAGACATATCGAAAGAAAAGTCATTGATGGTATAATCAACAGAATTAAAGAGAGCCATGCTCCATTAGGAAAAATTAATTGATGGAATTGTTTCCAACCAAATAAATTCACTGTTATACCATAGAGTACAATGGCGCCATATGTGATGACGATGGAAGGTATAAAAGATGCGATAACTTTTCCTAACAACATTTCTTTATCTGATAATGGTGTATACAACAATCCCTCTAACGTTTTGTGTTCTTTTTCTCCCACAAAGCTATAACTCGCAGAAGCATTAGAAATAATGACTGGCATCAAAAGAAAGAGTGGCATTAAGAAATACATCAATACTATATAAATTAAAATATGTTCAGGTGATGCATGAACAGGTAAATTAAGTGTATTTAACTGGTGAATCGATTTTTCAAATTCACTCGGCAAATTAACTAAATCAACTTTCGTACTGAAAATAATCAAGATATTCGGCAGTATGACGCTGAAAAAGACAGCGATGAAAAGCATAGGATATAACGTCGACTTATCATACATCATTTCTAACAATTCTTTTTTAACCAATGCTTTGATACGATGTGCATTCATCTTATAAACCACCTACTTTTTTCTCATAGAGTTCTTGTAACGCATGTTGATATTGTGTAACTTCATAAACCTTTATATTTTCTTTTACTAAAATAGTAATAACTTCAGAAATGTCCTTATATGCATCCACTTTCACAATCAATTGATCATCTCTAACATCATAGAAAGAAACTAGATCAATAGATGCTTGACTTAAAAGACGTTCTGCTTCTTGAACGTCTGACACTTTTAAATGAAATTCATGTCCCGGCCATTCTGTTTGTATCAATTGTGATACAGTCCCTTGCGCAATAAATGTTCCTTTTTTCATAATGAAAATATTATCCGCAATTTTTTCTAAACCTTGAAGTTGGTGCGTACACATTAAAATGGTAGTTCCTTGCTTTTTAGCCATCTGTTTAAGTAATTCAATAAAGCGTTCTGAAGCAATAGGATCCAACCCTGAAGTTGGTTCATCTAATATTAATAATTTAGGGTTTGTCATCATCGCTCGAATTAACAATACCTTTTGTTTCATACCTTTACTTAAAGCACCTGCTTTGGCCTGCATATGTGCTTCAATATCAAACACTTTTAATAAATAAGTACTGTTTTGATTAAAATCAGTTGTATCTAAACCATACAACTGCGCCCAAAACTTTAAATTTTGAGCAACAGTTAAATTTTCATATAAAGCCCCATCATTTTGGACAGCCATAGCTTGTCGTACTTCATTGAAGTGCGGTTGGTCTAAAGATTGATCAAATAAGGTGACCACACCTTTATCCGGTTTCAACAAACCGGTCATCAATTTTATGGTTGTTGTTTTACCGGAACCATTCGGACCAAGTATCGCATGAATTTTTCCTGTTTCTAACTCAAACGAAATATCCTTTATAACTTCCACATCTCCAAAACTTTTAGATAAATGTTCAATTTTCGCAATCATGATGATCTTCCTCTCTTCAAATCAACTTATTGTTATCCGCTACCTCAATACAATAATGCGTTTCACCGCAATTTAGACATGTGAGTTTGCGCGTTTTGAATGTATGATTAGCGAAAATCATGTGACTTAATTTAGGTTTGAAGACTGTTTGGCAATTTGGACAAACGTAACTGACATTTTGGTAGTAATACGCTGTTAACCCTGCCGCAACAAGCACTCTGAACGGAATGGCTTTCGCCCAAATTTTCCAATCTTTTTTAGTTAGTGCACGTACTAAAGTACTGGCTTGATAGCTACCAACAGCAATACCAGTTATTAACATATTACGACGAATCTGACTCATTTGGTCCATACGTGATGATAATTGTTCAAAATGATGCGCATTATCTAGTAAACCTGTGCTGTCATCTCCTACAAGCTCATCTAACTTTTGAAGACGTTCTAATTTTTGTTTCGTTTGAGTTAAAGCTTTTTCTAATTCAACTTCTTTCTTTTTCAACAAAACTTTTAATGTCGCTGTATCTTCTGATTCATTTAATATATGATGAATCTCTTGAAGCGAAACGCCCATGCTTTTTAATAAAACAATACTTTCTAATTGTGTTTTATCTGCTTCACTATATACTCTGCGATTATGTTCAACACGACTTGGTTTCAGCAATCCTTTTTGGTCATAATATTGGACTGTTCTGACAGATACTTCACAAGCTTTGGCTAATTCACCTGTTGAATATTCCATTTAAACTTCCTCCTTGCCTCTTTAATTTCTCTACACTCTTAGCTTACGCTATAACGTTGCGTCACTAGCAAGCACTTTATTATTAAATTAGTGTAAAGTCAGACTGCCGTATGTCTTATAAACATTGTCATGACAGCGTTTTGTTCCTTTACATAATTTTAATAGTTTAACATGTCTTTTGTCTTTCAACTTTTAAAGTATAATGCTACACTTTAGACGTATACATATTAAAATAGATATAAGACATTAATTTTCTAACAAGGAAGGTACTTATTATGAAAGTATTGATTACAGGGGGCGCTGGTTTTATCGGTTCGCACATCGCAGAGAAATTTAACAACGAAGGTGGAGAAGTGTTTGTCGTAGATAACCTCTCTACAGGTAAACGAGACAATATTCCTTTTATAGATGAAGATCATTTTTATCAAAATGACGTGAAAGACTTTGAATTACTCGAAGAACTTGTGAAAGTGCATCAATTCGATTACGTCTTTCATTTAGCCGCAATGGTCAGTGTCGTAGAAACTGTGGGCAAACCAGTTGAATCTAATGGGGATAACATTGATTCAACGATTCATTTATTAGAAGCAAATCGCCAACATAACCCGAATTTGAAAAAATTCTTATTTGCTTCATCTGCCGCAATTTATGGTGATTTGCCAGATTTACCAAAATCAACAGATTCCAAAATTAATCCTTTATCACCTTATGCAGTACAAAAATTCGCAAGTGAACAGTATACAAAGATTTATCATTCACTCTATAACTTGCCGACTGTTTCTTTACGTTTCTTCAACGTTTATGGTCCAAGACAAAATCCAGAGTCAGACTACTCAGGGGTATTATCAATTTTAAATCAAAAATTCTTAAACAAAGCTGACTTTACTTTCTTTGGTGACGGCAAACAAACACGTGACTTTATTTACATCAAAGATTTACTTCAAGCAATTTGGATTGTGTTAGAAAAAGAAGAAACAAACGGAAAGATTTATAATGCGGGTACTGGAGATGAAACAGATTTACTAACTGTTTTCAAAGCCTTTTCTGACTACTTCGGTTATGAAGTTCATTATTCATTTGAAGACGAACGTGCAGGAGACATTAAATATTCTCGTTCAGATGTGACACCGTTAAAAGCATTAGGTTATCAACCTGAATATCCTGTATCTAAAGGTATTGCGGAGTATCTAGAATATAATAAAAATTAACTTTAAAATAAAAAATTCCCAAGCGGCAATCGTTCGCTTGGGAATTTTAGCATTTCAATTCATTAGGGTACTTATAAGAAATCAACTTCTATTCTGTATATTACTATGACTTTCTTATTTTAAATATGTACAAATTAAACAAAATTATTAAAGCTTATGCACATATTTGTACATCATTGTTTACCGTATTGCTTAATCAATTGATTCATTAATTCTGTCGCAGTTTCATCTTCAGTCGGTTTAAATAACTCGTCTGGTCTTAAGTTAGGATCTTTGTCATTATGGTCTTTTGGCGCAAACCCTGAAGACAATGTTACTTGTTGACTCGGTTTAAATTGGCATTCGTAAACTTTACCGTCATCTGCGAATAAGTATTTTGTAACAGGTTGATTTAAATCTGACACATTACGATAACCTTCTATATTAGATAAATCTTTCGCTTTCTCATCAAATCCTGTTACACCTTGATTAGAGTGATAAAATACCACACCTACTAAATTATGACTTTCAAAAGCTTTAGGACCTGGTTCATTTTGATTACTGACTTGCAGCTCACCTTTAGGTGTCATCGCATACCAGTCTCCTGTTGAAATTTCCCCTGCTCCAAAATAACGGTTAGAAGCTGCTAAACCTTGTTGCTTAGCACGTTTGTCTGCCCACTTCATCACTTCTTCTTTTAATTTTGCTTGATCTTGACTAGATAATTTCTCTTTGTTTATTTTAATATCTTTAGAACTTGAGGCTGGTTGATTTTGTTGTGTCTGTGCTTTAGCGTCACTTGTCTTTTTCTCTTGTTGATCGCTGCATCCTGTTAATAATAAGCTCAAGCTTGCGACTGCCGCAGTATATGTTAAAAATTTCTTCATTTTGTTGCCTCCTATGTATAAAGGTATAGGACTCGTATGATTTACGAGTCCCTACCTGAGTCAAATGACTTAATTAAAGCTATCAACAGTTATTATTTTTTGTCAGTTTTTGAAATACCGAATTGGTCGATTAACTTAACTGTTCTTTGTTCGCCTTTACTGATGTCACCGTTTAATTGATAGATTTTCACAATCAATTTGTCGCCTTTCACTTCATAAACTGAGAAGTTTTGAGCTGATGAGTCACGGTTATTTTCATGGCTATCGTTAAACGCATCTGTTTTTTGAGGTTGTTCACCTACTGCGAATAAGTTGTTGTATTCTTGACGTTGTGCTTCAGTTAACCAGCTCAATTTCGGACGAATTTTCTTGATATGTTCTAATGGTTTGCTGTAGATATCATCATAAGCTTTTGTACCACCTGTGTTTGGCAACACGTAAACTGAACCTTTTGGATTATCGTAGTATGTGACACCATCTTCACCTTTAACTTGTTTTGCATCTTCAATTTTAGCGTTTACGAAGCTATTTTTTGTTGAAGTATGTTGTAACATTTTAGTTCTAGCGAGTACGTGGTCATGCCCTTGTAATACTAAATCCACATCTAAATCATCGATTTCTTTCGTTAATTCTTCACGTAATTTCTTAATGTCTTCATCTTCTAAAGCATGATAAGACTTAGAGTACATTGGTTTATGCAAGTTTAAGATAACCCATTTTGAGCCGTTTTCACGTGCTTTTTTGATATCTTGTTTAATCCATTCCATTTGTTTTTTACCAATGGCTTTACCTTCTGGATTGTCTTCACCTTTTTTGTTGTCATTTGTATTTGCGACAACCATGTGTGCACCGTTGTAGTCAAATGAGTAGTATGAACCACCGTTGACTGCGTTATTCGCTTTAGGTACGTTCACGTGACGGTTGAAACGATCTAATAACTTTTTGTTCTTCTCATCGAATGCATATTCATCATGGTTACCTGCTGCTGCCGCAACTGGTAAAGACATGAATGACGGACGAGATTGGTCGTAAATGTCATTCCACTCATCTTCAACTTGTGAGTTCTCTACGAAGTCACCTGTATGCAATGCGAAGTTTGGATTACCTGCTGTTTTAATTGCTTCAGCGATTGTGTTTGCACCGAATTTCGCTTCGTTACGTACGTGTTCGTTCCAGTAAGCATTTTGTGTATCCGTATATTGTACGAATTTGAATGGATCACCTGCGTTACCAGATGTTCTGAATGTACCGACTTGGCTTTGTTTGCCTTTTTTACTACCAACTTGATAGTAGTATGTTGTATTTGGTTTTAAGCCTGTTGCTTGTGCTTTATAGTTATATTCTTTCACATTCATTAAAGATGCTTTACCGTGTTGATCACCGCTTGTCCATTCTGGACCGCCTGCACCTTTATCTGTGTAATAACCTTTAATTTTTGGTTTGCCATTTTCATCTTTGACTGGCTCACCATTATCATCTTTCTCCACATCAGCGAAAATGAAGTGGCCTGAATGATCTCTTTCTATGTATTGAGAGTCCACTTGTTCTGCTTTAGCTGTGAATGTTTTCGCGTCTTTCATATTCTTTGAAGTTGAGATCCAAACTTGTGGTGCTTCAGCTTTATCTGTTGTAAACCAGTTGAAGCCCATTTCTGTTTTAGTATCACCATTAAAGTTTGTCATAATACGGTTCGGACTGTTTTTCTTTTTAACAGGTGCTACTTTTGGTTTCTTATTTAATAATTTAATACCTTGTTGTTGTTGATGTGCTTGTTGCGCTTGCGGTGCTGCTTGTGGCGCTGGTTGGCCGCTGGCATCTGCTTGTGCTGCCCCTGTTGATAATAAGAGCATTAAACTTGCCATACTTCCTGCTACAATCTTAGTCATCTTGATATTCTTCAATGCGCTACCTCCAAAATAGGTTGAAATTTAAAGGAAGTCCCAAAATTAAAAGACACCGTGATATCTGTCTTCAATAGACCTTTACTTCCTCTCAACACAAATTGTAGCAAGCAATCTTTAAGCTATTATTAAGTTGGTGTTTGGTTTGTAAATTCTATTTAAACAAAAGTATAAACAATAACTAAAACAACTATACATGGGTATACTATATGTGATTTTTATAATGAAACACATTATTATACGACGTTATATATCTAATTGTAGACACCAAAAAACACAAATAAAAAAGCACCCGTTTTAAATACGAGTGCCTCTAACTATAAATTAATAGTTATGAACTTGACCGTTTTTAATTGTTGTTTTGACATGCATGTCTTGATCTAATAAGACTAAGTCTGCATCTTTGCCTTCTTTAATGCTGCCTTTATGATCGTCTATACCTAACGCAATGGCTTGATTTAGGCTTGTTACACGCCACATTTCTTCGAGTGATGCACCAGTAAATATAAGCATATTGCGTAAGCCGTCATTCATTTTTAAGATACTGCCAGCTAAAGCACCTGATTCTAATCGCGCTTCTGAGCCTTTGACAATAACGTTTTGTCCGCCTAAATCATACTCGCCATCTGACATACCTTTTGCGCGCATCGCATCTGTAATTAAGTAAAATCGTTTATTGCCTTTCATTGTATAAGCAATTTTAACTGATGCTGGATGTGAATGAATACCATCTGCGATTAGTTCTATATGGATACCGTCGTTGGTCCATGCCGCACCAAATTGTCCAGGCGCACGATGTTCAAATGGAGTTCCTGCATTATAAAGATGAGTGACATGTTTTGCGCCATGTTCTACCGCTTCATTCACTTCATCAAATGTCGCAACAGTATGACCCATAGAAAAGATAATTTGGTCGGATAATTTTTCTAGAACTTCTTTTGCACCTTCTACTTCTGGGGCAAAGGTAATCACTTTAATATTTCCGTCAGCTTTCTCTTGGAAGTGTTCAATCGCATCTACTGAAGGACGTTGTACATATTTAGGGTTTTGGGCGCCTACTTTATGTTCTGAAATAAACGGACCTTCTAAATGAACCCCTGCAATTTCAGCCGCATTTTCTTTATCTTGAACTGCTTTATATTCCACAATATTTTCTAAGGCACAATCGATGTTTTCCACTGATTGTGTCATTGTTGTCGCAAGGAAAGATGTAGTACCTTCAGAAAGTAACGATTCAGCTAAATGTTTCAATCCGTCAAACGAAGCATCCATCGCATCTTGTCCGTACCCGCCATGAATATGAATATCAATAAACCCAGGTAAAACATATTGTCCTTGTGCATCCACTACTTCTAGATCTCCTTGATAATCACCATGACCAACCTCTGAAATTTTGCCATCAGAAATTTTCACATAACCTTTATCTAAGACACCTGTTTCTGTATAAACTTTACCGTTTGTCACTACATATTCAGTCATTTTCTAACCTTCTTTATTCATAATATATACCATTGGTATTTTAACACATAACAGCGCCCCAAACTTGAAAATTAATTTCATAACAAAACATCAAAAAAGCAGAAGCCCTTTAGACTTCTGCCGTATCACTCAATGTTTTTGTTTTACACTCATGATGTTTACTGCTTTCTAAATCTTTAATTTTTAAAGTACTAATTAATGAACGATATAAAAATTGAACAACGATACAATGACTCCAATTATAGTACAAGATATTGTAATGGTAGTTATCATTTCTTTTTTCCATGAACAAAACTTGTTTTCTAATCTAGATTCAAACTTCTCATCTAATTTATTTATTGCTTGTTTAACTTCACTAAAGTTTTGATTCGTTTCATTATTCATCTCTTTTAATCGTTTGTCTACTTGTTCAAAACGCTTGTCTACCTGTTCAAAACGCTTATCTACTTGATCAATACGTTTATCTACTTGGTCAAAGCGTTGATTCACCTGTTCGAAGCGTTGATTTACTCCATTAAATCTTTCTTTTACATTTTCGGATTCTATTTTAAAATTTTCTTGTATGTTACTTAAATGTTGGGTTGTTCTTGCTTGTTCTATTTGGATATTTTTAACGTCAAGTGCTAAAATTTCAAATTTATTTTCAATAGCTGTTAATCTTTCTAATGGTGTTTTCACTGGAAAAATTTCATTACCTTTTTCCTCATTATACTTAGGAACTAAATTATTATCTGCCGTAGTCATCTTGATGTTCTCCTTTGAAGTATAGATTTATATTTTTAAGCGTCCTCGATTATTAATTACTTATTTATAACTTCACTGAATAGTTATAAAGTCATTACGCTAAGACGGCTGAACCCCAGCAAAATAAGGCATACGATGTAGATATTTTAAAGATTTTTTCATAGTTGATACCGCCCTTCCTTATATTTAAACACTGAAGCACTCACTAGTTCCCCTAGATATTTATTAATATAATTATACTACGGTTCAATTCTTAATTCCATATACAACTTGAATTTTAATTTTACTATTTAGGTAAAATAATTGTCATCTTTTTTTACGAAATTGAATCAAACTAGGTAAATAAAAACAAAAAACACAATCTCCCTAATCCGTGCGACTCATTTCACACTTTTAAAGAGATTGTATTTAAAGTCTATCTAATATGACTTCTCACAAAACTTCCTGTTGATCCATTTAACGCTTCTCCGCCTGCCATTTCAACTTTGGCGTAATTATAAGGTGATGTACCCCAGAGGTTATAGCCGTATGTGCGTAATCCATAGATACGATAATTACCATCAACCATGACTGATCCTGAAGCACCTGCACGGAATTTATCTTTGGTTTGTAGTTCTGTTCCGTTTGAAGATTTTTGTATGAATTTTAATTTACTCCAATAGGATTTTGTATTATCTCCATTTTGCCATGGATAACCTACTGAATAGAGATTGCGATTATAAGTTAAGTTGTTGATTTGTGAATTCGACGCAAGAGGTAATGCTGGTGTGTAGTTCGTCAGCTTTTCTTTGGTATAGACTAATGCGACATCGGCTTGAGGTACTTTAACTACTTTTGTTGCGTGGAAAGTATAAGTTTTTGCCTTACCATCGCGATTTAAATCAAACGTAATATATTTAGGATTAGCTGCCGCACCTTTGGCATCATCTATCACGTGTGCATTGGTAATTAATGTATAAGGTCCTATAACAGTCCCTGTCCCCATACTGTCTTTACCTCTACCTTTCCAACCATCTTTATTACTAATACGTCCTACTGCTTTATATTTTCCTTTGTATGCATTTGCGATGTGTTTAATTTGTACATCATTATTAGAAATTCGCTTTGTTTTAAGATAAGCTTTAGACGCATTATAATCCGTCATCCCATTATAATAATAGCTACCTGCTGCTAACGTTTCTGTATTTGTTAAAGTTAAACTAGCCACAACCGCAAGTGATACAACTGCACTTTTGAATATATGTTTCATGTATATCCCCTTATGTTTTTTCTCATTGTATCACACATATTAACGGCTGTATTTGCTTGTTTCAATAGTCTTACTTGTAAGCAGTAAAAACCTACAATGAAAGCGATTCGCTATTGCAATTTTAATGCAAGTGATTTATGATGTGTTTGTATATAGAAGGAAGTTATATTTCAAGAATGAAAAAGTCAGTCCAATACGTTAACGCCTCGCTACACGATTAGTTAAAGTATTGAATATGATGACTTCCTGAAATACTATGAATCAAATAATTTCAATAAGTCCACTGGAAGTGCCTGTTCCTACAGGCTGAGATCCTTATGTATGATAAGGAAATTCTTGGAACCTGATCTAGTTTATACTAGCGTAGGAAAGTGGCGTATTGTACGTTTAATGCGCTATTTTCTTATATGAAAATAGCGTTTTTTTATTTCGCTTTTCTTGCGACTTATTGATTAAAGAAGGTGAATCCATCGTGTGGGTCGCGATAACGCCATATGAACTCACAAAAACAACCATAGCTCAATATGTTGAAATAGCGCCTGTGATTGACTGTTTAATTGTACGTACTGACCAAGCAACTCAAGCTACGGATATTCAACGCTTACTAGATGCTGGATTTCCTAAAGCTAAAATCACTGCGCATTCCAATATAAAACTATTTGAAAATTTTGATTTAAAGCGTATTCATTTTAAAGAGATGGACGAGCGTGCCTTTGAATTCAAAAACAAGTATCCAGATGTATGTGTCAGCATGTCTACACATCATAAAGATGCAATTCAATCTGCTAAAAATCATCACTTAGATTTTGTGTTATTCGGTCATCTTTTCGAGACCGGTTCTAAACCAGGTTTACCGCCACGTACGCCATCTGAAATATCAGATGCCTTACAAGTAGATATGCCTACCATCGCACTTGGCGGTATTAACGAAAACACCTTATCACAAGTGCCGCATGGTTTTAGTGGTATCGCAGCCATTTCTTTCTTCTTACAACATGATATACAAACACTTCGCACCCTCAAGGAAGGTGAACATTATGTATGATTTAGCCATTATCGGAGCAGGCGTCATCGGAATGTCTATCGCAAGACATTTAAAAGACAGTGGTTTATCTATCGCATTAATCGACCGTGATATCGAAGGCAAACATGCCTCTTATAAAGCAGGCGGTATGTTAGGTGCACAAAACGAATTTAAAGAGGACAGCCCCCTCTTTCGTTTAGCACTTACATCCCGTGCTAAGTTCAACGCATTAAGTACAGACTTATTTTCAGAAACAGGTATTGATATTCAATACCAACAAAATGGCCTGATTAAGTTAGCCACTCAAACAGAAGATGTCCCATCATTGAAACAACAATATGCATTTCTTCATTCACATGATGAGGATGTTCAAGACTTATCAGATACTGATTTAGCATTACTGACCAATCATTTAGTTAAAAGTACAGAAGCCATGATGTTTGTGCCGCACGACCATCAAATCAATGCTAATCATTATACTAAGGCGCTTCATGCTTCACTCGAAAACGCACCAAATATTGATCGCTTCACACACACGAATGTAACCGCAATTCATCGTGTCGGTGAAGGTTATGATATTGAGGCAGAGCGTAACGGACGTCGCACTTTAACAAAAGCACATAAAGTAATTGAAGCCACAGGTGCTTGGGCTGGCAATGTCTCAGAACAACCAGACATTCAAGAAGCAGTCAGCGGTGTTAAAGGCGAAGTCTTGCTCGTTGAAAATGAAGACTTAGATTTAAAACAAACGTTATTTATGACTAATGGATGTTATATCGTACCTAAACCCCCGCATCGTTTCTTAATCGGCGCAACAAGCTACTTCGATGATTACTCTGTCGGTGTATCTGAACAAGGTAAAACATGGTTATTAGAAGAAGCAATTAAGCGTGTACCTGAACTTGCGGGAAGCAAAGAACTCAAATACTGGTCAGGTATTCGTCCATGGACTAAAGAAGAACAGCCGATTATGGATGAAGTACAAGAAGGATTATGGATTATAACTGGCCATTACCGTAATGGTATTTTATTATCACCTGTTATCGGTGAATTAATGGCCGAATGGGTTGCGACTGGACATCGTCCACAAGCACTCGAACCCTTTCAATTTGAATTAAGGAGGGAGAAACATGAAGTGCATCATTAATGGTGATCCGTTCACATTCGATACTGAAGTCACAATTCAAGATATTTTAGATCATTTAGAACTCGACAAAAAACGTGTCATCGCAGAACATAACCAAAACTTAATACAACGTGAAGATTTCGCAAACCAAATCGTACGCGAAGATGATCGTTTAGAACTATTAGAATTTGTTGGAGGCGGATAATATGTTAAAAATTGGACCTTATGAAATGGAATCAAGATTATTACTCGGTACAGGAAAATTTGAAAATGAAGATGTACAAACGAAAGCTATCGAAGCTTCAGGTACAAACGTACTGACATTTGCGGTACGTCGTATGAATCTATATGACAAAAACTTACCGAACCCCCTTGCGAACGTTAACTTAAAAGACTTTGTTACGTTCCCTAATACAGCTGGTGCGAAAACAGTTGAAGAAGCTGTTCGTATCGCAGAAATCGCAAAACACGCAGGTGTTTGCGACATGATTAAAGTCGAAATTATCGGTGACGATGAAACATTACTACCTGATCCGATTGCGACGTATGAAACATGTAAAATTTTATTAGAACGTGGCTACATTGTATGTCCTTATATCTCTGAAGACCCAGTATTAGCCAAACGTTTAGAAGAATTAGGTGTTCATGCGGTAATGCCTTTAGCTTCACCTATCGGTACAGGCCGCGGTATCAACAACCCATTAAACCTAAGCTATATTATTAAGAATTCAAATGTACCAATTATCGTTGATGCAGGTATTGGTTCAGCGAAAGATGCGGCACAAGCGATGGAACTTGGCGCAGATGGTATCTTATTAAACTCTGCTGTATCACGTGCTAAAGATCCAGTGAAAATGGCAGAAGCAATGAAACTTGGTGTTGAAGCAGGTCGTTTAAGTTATGAAGCTGGCCGTATCCCAATTAAATATACTGCACAAGCATCAAGCCCTACCGAAGGTTTAGGATTCTTATAATGCCTACACCGTCAGAAACACCAGATTTCAACGAACGCTATAGCCGCCAAACACGCTTTGCGCCTTTTGGCGCACAAGGTCAACACAACCTTGAACACACACATGTATTAGTCATGGGTGCGGGTGCCCTTGGCAGTCATATAGCTGAACAACTTGTGCGTATGGGTATCGGCAAATTAACCATCGTCGATATGGATATTGTTGAATTAACTAATCTTCATCGCCAAGCACTTTATGATGAAACAGATGTCACAGAAATGCGTCCGAAAGTCTATGCATTAGCAGATAAACTAAAAGTTATTAACTCTAATGTAGAAGTAGATCCTATCTATGAAGAAATCACTTCAACAAATATTGAAACGATGATTCAAGATATTAATCCAGATATTTTATTAGATGGAATGGACCATTTTGCGATTCGCTTCTTATTTAATGAAGTTTGTCATAAATTAAATTTACCTTGGATTTATGGTGCAGCTGTTGGAGGTAAGGGTTCTGTCTACGCGATTGATTATACAGGTCCTTGTTTACGTTGTTTTATGGAAGAAACACCTGAAACTGCAGAAAGTTGTGCAATTAATGGTGTGATACCACCTGTCATTATGCAGGTCGTGAGTTATCAGATTGCGGAGCTGATGCGTTATGTATCAGGCACAGGCTTCTCTGGCAAACTCATTACGGTGTCACCCTTTGAAGTCAAACAACAATCTATGGATGTCAGCCGCTTCAAAAACCCTAATTGCACAGTCTGTGCACAAAGTAATTACGAATATCTAGGGAAACGTCAATCAAACGTCATCGAAGGCAGTTGCGGAGATACATTCGTCTTCCGCTTCAAACCTGATCACTTTGACAACGCCGACTTATTCCCAGGTCAAATTCTTAAAGCGAATCCTTACGTCAAACTTTTAAATGTAGACGGTTATGAAGCCACACTCTTTAAAGATGGCCGCATGAATGTTCATCATATTGAAGATGAAGACACTGCAGAAACACTCTATCGCACTTTATTAAAAGCAGTAAAATAGCAATGAAACCACACAATAGAAGTGTACACCTAAAACGCGTGTACACTTCTTTTTTACTGAATAAGGCGTTCAGTTATTAAGAAACTTCAATTATTTAATCTCAATATTACTTCTAACTTACAAACAAGTTCTTTCATTTATTCAAAGCACTTTGCGATAATATTGTTAAATAAACAAAAATGATTTGAGTTCACTTAACTTATAGAATACAATAATACTGTATAATTATTAATTTAAGGAATGAGGATATGGAAAGAGAGAAACGTCTTGATTTAATTAAATTACTACTAAAGAATAACAAGATTTCTACAGTACGTGAGTTAGCTGAAATCATGGAAGAGCAATACAATTTAATTTTCAGTATGACCACAGTCGCAAAAGATTTACAACATTTAAGAGTGACGAAAGTTCCGAATGGCTCAGCCCCTTCTTATTATGTATTACCAGAAAAAAATGAAGCAAACAGCTTTCGTGAAGCTTTCAAGAAATATCGCGACGATAGTATTAACTCTATTATCGTTAAAGACAGCTATATCCTAATTAAAACAGAACCGGGATTTGCCCGTACCATCAATTACTGTATCGACCAAATGCAGCTGCCTCATGTTTTGGGTACAGTCAGTGGTAATGATGTTATTATGATGTTAATGAAATCAAATGAAGAAGCAGAATATGTGAAATACTTATTATTGAAGCCTTGATGAGCTAAATAAAGATAAATGAAAAGAGAGAAGCGACATGATTACTTTGATCAAAAGTAAGGATGCCGCTTCTCTCTTCTTTTACAAGGACTTACTTACAGTCCAAGTTTGATGATTCTTTAACACTAAATTTTGTTTACTTAAATCTCTGATCACATGACTGGCTTTTTCTCTTGATACACCTGCTAACTCACTTAACAGTGTCACAGTCATAATCTTATCTAGTTCGTAATAAGCACCTTGATCGTTTCCTACCGTTTCGCACATTACGCGCAATGTGTTTATCACCTTTTGTTCGGCATTACGACCAAGTAAAGCCATATTACGTTCAATGTTTTGGTTGGCTTCTGTACGTAATAAATCAAAGATTTTAATAAACGTATCTTCGTGATTTTTACATAAATATTCAATGACATTTTTAGGTACTCTGACAATCAAGCTGCTTGTGAGCGCTGTACATGATTCATGGTAATGATCAGAATGGAATAAATGATTTAAAGGAAACATATTAATCGGTCGGTTCAACATCAAATAGTCGTCACCGTTTTCGTTCAACATTTCTCTTGATACATAACCTTCTAATAATACATAGATACTATCCGCTTCTGATCCTTGATAATAAATCACTTGCCCTTTTTCATAGTTCCTGACATAAATCTCAGAAAGATGAGGAACGAGCAGCCCTGATGGTACCTCTAATATTTTCGATAATGCTTGAATCGACGCTTGATAATCTTCAGTACTATTGCTCATACACGTTCACCCCATCTCTTTCTCTCTTTTTCATGAATGTGTGTTGAAAATATAGTTTTTATTAATTGAGACAGCTGAAATATCTGCCCTTTTTTCAACATGTGCAACGTGTTTATTGTATCATATTGCGTTCGCACACACATTCTTATGTATACAGATAGAAAGGCAGCTTACAGGATGTAGCGAGGTCCTGCAGGCTGCCATTTCTTTATCTGTTGTCAGGATTTCATGCGTCAGTAATTAGAAGACACTTACTGCGCCACTGAACAATCTTATTAAACCAAGAATGGCAAAGATGACAATGAATCCCATTAAAATGTAGTCTCTTGTGATGAATTTGATACCTTTGTTGCGTTGTACAATCCAGTAAACGAACAGACCAGGTACATATAGCAACATTGTCAGTAGCAAGTAGTCCACGCCTGCTGCGTAAATGAGCCATACCGCATAGATAGAAGCGATAATACCAATTGCCATTTGTAGGTTGCTTTTACGATCATACTGCAATGTATATTTGAACTGATAGAATGCACTGAATGCATATGGAATCAATATCGCACTGGATGCGAGTGAGAATGCGAATTGATACGCACTATCTGTAAATAACATACTGATTAAGAACAGTTGTACTAAGATGTTTGTGATTAGGAGTGAGTTGACTGGTGCACCATTTTTATTTTGTTTCGCAAACCATTTCGGGAACATTTTATCTTTTGCGACAATGAATGGTAACTCACCAGCAAGCAATGTCCAACCTAACCAAGCTCCAAGTACTGAGATGATTAAACCAATGTTTGTCACAACTGAACCCCATGGGCCGACGATGTGAGCAAGTAAAGCTGCCATTGATGGACTGCTTAATTCAGAGATTTGATTTTGTTCGATAACACCTTGTGCAAGTACAGTTAATAAGAAGTAAATCACTAATACAATCAATAGACCGAGTACTGTAGCTGTACCCACGTCTTTCTTCGTTTTCGCACGGCCTGAGAATACAACCGCACCTTCAATACCAGTGAATACCCATACTGTAATCAACATTGTACCTCTCACTTGTTCCATAATGTTTGAGAAGTTGATTGGTAATGCGATGTTGCCTTTCATTCCTGCAAAACCGGCCATAAACGTGTCAAAGTTAAATGCGACGATCATACATACAATTGCTAGGAAGATAGGAATTAACTTGGCAACTGTGACAATACTGTTGATTAGGGTTGCTGTTTCTACGCCTCGCAGAATCAGGAAGTGTACACCCCAAAGTAAAATGGAGGCTACGATAATACTTGGAAGTGTGTTGCCGCCTTTAAATATCGGGAAGAAGTTGCCGACTGCTGACATCAGCAACGTGGCATATGCGACGTTTCCTAAGAATGCTGCGAACCAGTATCCCCATGCACTGGAGAAACCGACGAAGTCACCGAAACCGGCACGTGCATAACTGTAAATACCGCCGTCTAAATCAGGACGTTTATTTGTTAAGTTCTGGAATACAAATGCGAGTGATATCATACCTACAGCTGTAATGATCCATCCGATGATAATTGCTAATCCGCCGGCATTGCTGCCCATGTCAGAGATAATATTAAAGGCGCCGCCGCCGATCATTGAACCAACGACCAGACCGATTAAAGCCGTTTTACTGAGTTTACTTTGTTCTCCGCTCATCTTCAAAACTCCTTTAATGCTTGAGACTCTCTCAAAGCATGTGTTGTCAATTTATTTATTTTTTGACGCTATACTGCTTTAATTGTTTTAAAGGGCCTGCGCCTCTTGCTATTTCCAAAATCATAGGCCATGTACAAACATGTCGCCGTGAATAGGTATCAAATTAAGTCAAAGCAGTATTCAATCTAAAGCCAGGCTTTAAGTGATGACGCTAAACTGCCTCTATTGATGCAATCCTTATCACTTAAAGCACTGTATACTTTAGAATTAGATATCTTCACGGTATAACGGTTGGCTCATGCAACGTGGGCCCCCGCGTCCGCGAACTAATTCACTACCTGTTACTTCGATAACTTTAATGCCTTTGTCGCGTAATAATTGGTTAGATACATAGTTACGGTCGTAAGTAACAACGACACCTGGACGGATTGTTAATGTGTTAGATCCGTCGTTCCATTGTTCACGAGGTCCTACGATGCGGTCACCGTCACCTGTTGGAATGAAGTCGATGTGGTCTAAATTCAACGCGTCTTTTAATGTTTCTTTTAAGTTGTGTGTACGTGTGATTGTGATATCTTTGCCATCTTCAGTTGGTTCAAGTGTGAAGATATTCATGTCTTCACCTTTTTTCTCGATAGCTGAGTGGATTGTGAATTTATCATAGTCAATCATTGTGAATACTGTGTCTAAGTGCATGAATGCACGTGTATTCGCGATTTCAATCGCAACAACTTTTCTGATTTTTGAATCTGGGTTCGCAAAGATTTGACGTGCTAATTTTTCAATCGCTTGTGCTGATGTTCTTTCAGAGATACCGATTGCGATTACTTCTTCAGAAAGAACTAATTCGTCTCCACCTTCAATGTTGTAAGGTGAGTTTCTGTCTAACCATACTGGAATATCAGCATCTTTGAATCTTGGGTGATGTTTTAAGATATAAGTGATGAAAATAGACTCTCTGCGACGTGCTGGCCAGAACATACGGTTAACTGTCATACCATTACCTACTGACGCTTGTGGGTCACGTGTGAAGTAAAGGTTTGGCATTGGGTTCATGTAGAATGGATAAGAATCGTCCACATACTCTACTAAGTGTGCATGGTCTTGTCTTACTTCTTCTTTACGAACACCTGCCATTACTTTTTCGATTAAGTCTTCGTTATTTAATGTTTCAAATAATTCTTTCACTTCTTCTTCATGGCCTAATAATGTATCTTCAGATTCCGCTAATACATCTTCAATAAATTGTTCACGTACTTTTGGATCTTCAATGGCTTCTGCAGCTAACTTTTCTAAATAAAGTACTTCTACGCCTTCGTCACGTAGCACTTGTGCAAATTTGTCATGCTCTTCTTGTGCTACTTTTAAATACGGGATATCATCAAATAATAATTCTCCTAAATACTCAGGTACTAAATTTTCTAATTCTTTACCAGGTCGTTTAAGTAATACCGTTTTTAATTTACCGATCTCACTGTTTACTTTAATTGGATGTTCATTCATTTGTGAAACCTCCTTGTTTTATTTATCTATATTGTAAGCCCTTTCAAATGATACTCATGTGAATTAAATCACATTACAACTGTTGTACTTTTCACACTTATCTTTTTATTCATTACATGTTTCTGTATATTTAATACATTTATATGGGGTTTACATGTATAAACTATGAATAATAAGCGAATTTAATGTGCTTGAAATCCCAAAGAAAAAATTTTATTCATTTTTTAGAGAATATATACATTATGTTTCATAAACCGTGTCAGTGTGGCCCTTTTAACAATGCATCTCAGTCTTAGTATTTTGAGACATAAAAAAGAACCAGCATAAAGGCTCAATATAAATCCCTCCTTATGTGGCTCTACCCGTATTAGATTAAATAACCGCTTCTTTACAAAACTTTAAAATTGTACCAAACTGCATAAAAAAAGAAAACCACGGTGTGGTTTTCAACACTTATTAATATGTTCTTTCTTCATACCTATTTCTTATAAATCATCCATTATCTATCTTACTTTAATCTCTATACATGGTTGATGCGCTGTATTATATACAATCATATGCGTATAACTGTCTTTTGAATCCACTTGAATGTATAACCATTCATCTTTTATGATCATCTGTTTATATTTAATGTCTAACTTGCGATAAGCTTTTAATTCATGATCATGCGATGCCCCTACCTCTAATGCTTTCATTACCACAAAATCTCCAGGCATCACATCCTCTTGCCAATGAATAGGGTTATAATCAGAGACTGTTTTTAAATACGTTTCAACATCATCCCACTTTATTTCTAACGGTAAAGCTTGGGCTGGTAATGAAAATGCTTCTTTAACGTTAAGTGTTTTAGATGATGAGGATTGTTGATGAAATGTCTCTTTCATAGTAACAAACGTTGTTTCAATCTCTATCCATATATCAGCGCTATCCGTTGCGGTAACTGTAAGTAAATAACGTGATTGCTCAAAGTGTTTAAGGGCTCGTTGATCTATTAATTTAAGTTCAGCTGTATAAGTCTTTCCTTCTATTAAAGAATGATAACGATGGATACGTTTCTGTCTTAAGATAAAAGAATGTTCAGCTGATGCTTGAAAGGGTTCAAAACGATGCCAGATATCTGTTAAATAAAACGCATCTAAAGGAATAGAAGCGTTTTGCGACGATAATTTCCAAGTAAATGTCTGTTTCATTTAGTGCTCTACCTTCTCAAATAAAGTCGAAATACCTAATCCGCCACCAATGCCCATTGTAGCTAATGCATGATTTCCAGGGAAATACGTAAGAATAGAAATCAGTCGTGCGACTAAATTTGCGCCGCTTGCGCCATATGGATGTCCTTCAGCGAGTGCACCACCAAATGGATTCACTTGTCTTTCTTCTATACCAAGTAAGTCCATAGAAGCGAGTACTTGAGAGCTGAAAGCTTCATTAAATGCGACCCAATCTATATCTGAAATAGATAATTGATGTCTCATTAATAGTTGTTCAGTCGCAGGGACAGGTCCAATACCTAATAATTTGGGATTGACTCCTGAGACCTGTGCATCTATAAATTTCAATTGACCTTTTAACCCGAGTGCTTCTGCTTTTTCACGTGACATAACTAACGCTAAGGCAGCACCGTCACTTTTAGGACAAGCATTGCCGACAGTGACTGAGCCTGCATCGAACAGCGGTTTCAATCGTGCCAAACGTTGTGCAGATATCTTTTGTTTCGGTGCTTCATCTTGTGTAACTTGTTCACCACGAATCGTTAAAGGTACGATTTCACGTTGGATTTGTGATAAATGTTCAAAGTATTTTTGATGACTACGTGCCGCAAAAGCATCTTGACGTTCACGAGCAACTTGATAAACTTGCGCTACATTTTCAGCTGCTTCTAACATGCTTGGATCTCCCATAGATTCTGGGGTAAAAGGCGCACGTTCGTATATTTCTGGCGGGTGTTTCTCATATAGTGATTGCGGTTTTTGAATTTTCCATGGTGCTCGACTTGTTGATTCCACTCCTCCTGCAAGATAAATATCTCCTGCACCAGCTTGAATCATACGACATGCCAGGTTGATTGCTTCTAAGCCTGACCCGCATTGGCGATCTATCGTCATACCTGGAATATCAGAAGAGAGTCCGGCATGAAGTAATGATTTACGCGCGAGATTACCGCCGTTACCGACTGTATTACCAATGATGACATCTTGTATATTTGAAGCGATAGACGGATGCAGCTGTATCAATTCATCGATAAGTGGCTTGAGTAAAGCTTCAGGTTCTATATGTTTAAAGATACCGCCATACTTGCCTATTGGTGTTCGTTTCGCTTCAATAATGACTGCTTCTCTCATTTTTCTTTCCTCCCATAGCGTTCATCCATCTCTTTACGTGCGATTTTTCCGCTATTCGTCCATAACATTTCTGGTACTTCAATAAAGCGCATCGGTACTTTATAGCGTTCTAAATGTTGCCGTAAATCACGTTTTATCTCTCGAATCTTTATAGGTTGTTTTGTTTGGTAATACGCAATCAACACTTCTCCTAACTCATAATGCCTTTCACCTGTCACCATAACGTGTTGGATCGGTGTCGTTTCTAAAATTACACGTTCCACTTCTTCAGGATAGACATTCATTCCGCCCACAATTACTTTATTATTGACCCGTCCTTCTAATATCAGTTCTTGATCTTCTGTCATTTTTGCGTAATCACCTGTCGCAATAGTGTCTTGATTAGAGATGCTTTCTCCATCTACATAGCCTGAAAAGACCATATCACTTTGTACATGAAGCTGTCCGATTTGAGTAGGGTCAGACAATTTCTGTCCAGTGTCATCAGTTAGAATAACTTTAACGCCTTTGAAAAGTTTCCCGACATTCTTTGGCGCATAGTCTGTCACGTGATGATATGAAATAAAACTCGCTTCACTTGTACCGAAGAATTCAATAACTTGTGATTTCGGCATGCTTTCTTTAAAGCGTTTAATCGTATGCGGTTCTAATTTCGCACCTGACGTTAGAAATGTCACAGAGATATCTCTTAACTTTTTGGTGCTTAATTGTAAAATTTGTTCTAAAACCGAAGGTACAATAAAGACGACAGCCTTTGGATGCTCGATAAGCTGATGAAATAATTGCGCAGGATGATAATCCATCTGCATATAACACGGACAATGAGAATGGTACGCATACATCATGGCATAAAGGGTCAGTGAATGTGCAATTGGACCTGGCGCAATTACGCATGAAGGCGGTGCGTTTAAGATATCGTCATTTGCATCATAACTGACTAACCAAGAGTGCCTATTGCGATAATATGCTTTTGGCATGCCTGTCGTACCAGAAGTAAAACCGATGTGCAATAAATCATCAGGCGGTGATGTCACTTTTTGTGAGGAAGGTGTTTCTGCTTCATTTAATTGTTCAAGACGTAGTGAATTAACACCTTCAATCTTCTTATCAGCAATCACATGTGTAATCTGATAATGATTTAAAATTTGATGTAGTTGTTCAGACGTCCACTTCGCATCTAACACTACCGGTAAATAACCGCTAGATTGTACAGCGAGATAAACACGCAAGAATTGTGCCGGATCTTGAATTAATATACCAATACTTTTTGTTTGGTTTGCCCATTGTGCAATGTAGCCACGATCTATGTTCAACACATCATTTAATTGTGCTTTTGTTAATCGGCTTGCTTCGGTTTGAATGACGATATCAGACATACAGACCACCTTTCCTTTAATAAAATTTATTTCAAAGCAGTTTAATTTTATCATAGTGCTATTGAGAAAGAATGAGTTAGCTTTATAATCTATCCACCACACAATCCAATTCATTATTCTTTTGCATGCAAAATTATTGTATACTAATTATGAACGAGGATTTTACAGTGTTTAGATTTGGACGGACGACCTTCGTAACCTCACATAAACTCGAATCTTTCCTCACTATCTATGAATTTTCATCTTGAGAACAAGGGGGCATGTTTATGGAACAAGCTCACAGAATTTTAAGTATTTATACGCGTTTGCTTCAACAAAAAGTTGTAAATAAGTATGAGCTGTCTAACGAATGGGGTGTCTCTTCAAGGACAATACAAAGAGATATCGATAATATTCGGAATTTTCTTTACGATACAGACGAATGGCATGGTTATCGTAAAGAGATTACCTACAATCATAAGTTAGAATCTTATGAAATGGACAGTTCCAGTTCAAACCATGAAGTCTCACTTTACTTTTTGCTGACGTTGTTAGAAACCGTTTCACCTGATATTGATCAACATCTTTATAATTATTTAGAATTACTGATTGCAACTTTCCATACGCAACATGAAAGCGAATTACGTTCACATTTGTCTAAATTGAAAGTAGGCAAACGTTTCGATGAACTCAATCATATTGTGACTGCTTCACGTGCAATCAATAAATCTCAAAAGCTATATACTGATAACCACCAAGAGATTACCCCTATCGGCATTCAATATTATAACTTTACATTCAACCTAATTTATAAGATGCATGATCAAATCCTTTCTACTGACTTAAAACAAAAAGTTGTCACTTGCAGTCCAAACCACTTCCATGCACAATCCGTCTATAACTCTATAGAATGGGTCACATTTGAACTCGTGCCAGAACTCTATGAATTGATTCGACATCGTTACCAACACAAAATCATTAAATTAGTTAATAAAAAGTATTATGTCATTCGTATTAAAATGTGTGTTGAAGATGCGATTAACTTCTGTTTCACTGCACGAAATCAAGCACGGCTTGTCGGACCTGAAAGTACATATCAAATTGTGATGAAAGAATTGTTGAAACTTCAAGAAACATACTTATTTACTCGACTAAGCGCAAATGAATATTAACATGAAAGCTGTATGTTCAATTTGGACATGCAGCTTTTTTGTCGAAACTTATAATGAGTTTCTTCCTATATTAATAGCCACTTTCTGTTTATTCTATCACGCTTTCACTTTTTCTTAATCATTTTAACTTTCCGTTTAAACATATAGTCATCAGATGACATAATGCGTCATACCATGTGGATAAGTCGTGCGCTTTATTTATGAAAAGCGCATTCATTTTTCTGATAAATGAAAATTTATGTCTACACCTATTATGTAAAATAAATGTATAAGCAATATATATTTTTTTCATCTTAGTAAGTCTATCAAAGTATATGCATATTTATTATTAGGAGGATTAGAAAATGAAAAAGAAACAACTATTTTCTTTACGTAAGCTATCTGTGGGGATTGCTTCAGTATCACTTGGGACATTAGTATTTTTAGGCGGAGGACAAACAGTAAGCGCTGAAACACAAGATTTAAATCAAAAAACTCAAGAAGCTTACAACACGATTAATAACTTACCGAGTTTAACAGATGCTGAGAAAGATGCGTACAATCAACAAATTTTAGAACAAAGCGGACAAAACAACTCAAACTTTGATGCGATTTTAGCTGAAGCTCAACAAGATAATACACAAGCAGCTGAGGATATTAACTATGCTTCTCAAGATGCTTACAATATTATCAACAACTTACCTAGCTTAACGGACGCGCAAAAAGATGCGTATAACCAACAAATTCTTGAAACAGCCGGTGCTAACAACACTGACTTCGACAAAATTTTAGACGAAGCACAAGCTACCAATGATCAAGCAGCACAAGATATCAATCAAGCTTCTTTAGATGCTTACAACACGATCAACAACTTACCTAGCTTAACTGATGCGCAAAAAGATGCATATAACCAACAAATTCTTGAATCAGCTGGTGCTAACAACACAAACTTCGACGCTATCTTAGCAGAAGCTCAAAAAGTAAATGATCAAGCAGCTCAAGATATCAACCAAGCTTCTCAAGAGGCTTATAACACAATCAATAACTTACCTAACTTAACAGATGCTCAAAAAGATGCATACAATCAACGCATCTTAGAAGTTGCAGGTACAAATAGCACTGACTTCGATGCGATTTTATCAGAAGCTAAAGCTGCTGATGCTCAAGCTGCTAAAGAAACACCTGAAGCACTAGAAGCATTAAACAAAGCAACTCAAGATGCATATAACACAATTAACAACTTACCTAATTTAACAGATGCACAAAAAGATGACTTCAACCACCAAATCTTAGTTGAAAGTGGTCAAAACAGCACAGAAAAATTTGAAGCTATTTTAGCTGAAGCAAAAGCTTTAGATGCTAAACAAGCACCTGTTGAAGAAGACAAAGCTGACGATAAAGAAAAACAAGAAGATTCAAAATCAGAAGATAAAGCTACTGAAGAAGAAGCAAAACCTGAAGACAACAAGTCTGAAGAGAAAGCTGATCAAAAAGAACAACCTAAAGAAGATGCTAAAACTGAAGGTAAAGTAAAAGAAGAAAAAATACCTGAAAACAAAACAGATGAAAAGCTGTAGAGAAAGATATTAAAAAAGCTGCGGATGAAAAAACTTCAGTAAAAGAGAGAACTAAAGCAGCTCATGATGCAGTGAACAAATTAGAAAATCTAACTCAAAAACAAAAAGAGGCTTATATCGCACAAATCGATAAATCAGCTAAAGAAGATAAAGGTGCACAATTCGAAGCAATCTTAACAGAAGCTAAAGCAGAAGACGCTAAAGTTGTGAAAGAAAATGCGAAACCTAAAGCTGATGCAAAAGAATTACCAGCAACTGGTGAATCAGACGAAGTACTATTTGGTTTATTATCTGGCTCTTTATTTGCAAGCGCAGGTACTTTATTCTTATTAAACGCACGTCGTAAAGAAAGTAAGTAATATTTTTCTTCTATCTAACATTATAAAAACTCCCCTATCTCAAACAACCTGGTAGAAATATCTATCGGGTTGTTTTTTCTGATTCTAAGGAGAAACTTAAAAAGTAAGTTAAGATAGTTCTTCTAAAACTTTAATTTATACACATTAAACCATTAAATAATTTTCGAAACTCTATAAAAGACATATTATGTCATACTAAATGTAAAAGGCACGTCTAAATTTACAGAAAATTTTCACACTTATTTTTTAAGTGAAGCATCATGTCTATATACGTAGTGTAAAATATATGCATATCTATAAATAATCTATCATATTGTCATCACTACTATGCATAGTCACATTAGGAGGAGAAATACATCATGAAGAAAAAACAACTATTTTCTTTACGTAAATTAACAGTCGGTATCGCATCTGTGTCATTAGGAACAGTAGTATTTTTAAGCGGAGCGCAAGCGGTTGATGCTCAAGCCAATGCGCAAGATGCTACAACTATTACACAAAACGCTTATAACGTGGTAAATAACTTACCAAATATTTCTGATAAAACAAAAGATGCTTATATCGCAAAAATCACTGCTGCAGCTGGTAATAACAAACTTACTGATGTTGAAGGCATCGTAAACAGCGCTAAAGCTGAAGATGCTCAAGTTGCAACTGCTAAAAAAGTTGCTGCTGAACAAGACGCTAAAGCTGTTAACCAACAAGTAGAACTTGCTAAAAAAGTTGCTATTGAAACAGCTAAAAAAGATCACGCTCAAAAAATCGCTAACGCTAAAGCTGAAATTTATAAATTAGAAAACCTTTCTAATTTTACAAAAGCTAGATACAGCGCAAAAATTACTAAAGCAGCTACTGATGAAATTGCAGGATTAGTTCAAAACGCTAAAGCTGAAGATGCTAAAATTGCAACTGCTAAAAATGCAGGTAAAGAACAAGCTAAAGCTGACGCTGCTGCTAAAGATAAAGCTGTTAAAGCTTTAAATCAAAAAACTGCTGATGCTTATCAAGTAATCAACTCTTTGAAAAACATCACTGACAAACAACAATTAAGCTTCTTACATCAAGTTGAAGTAGACAGCGGTACTAACAACGGCGAACGTATCGATGCTATCGTTGCTGATGCTAAACAATTAGACGCTCAATTCGCTTATGATAAAGAACAAAAAGCTAAAGCTGAACAAAAAGCTGCAAGAGAATTAAATACTTTAACTCAAGTTGCTTATAACACAGTTAACGGCTTACACAACTTAACTGATCAACAAAAAGATGCATTCAACAAACAAATCTTACAAGACAGTGGTAACAACAACGGTCATAACATTAACAATATCGTTGCTAATGCAAAAGCTTTAGACGAACAAAATGGTAACGCTAAACATGCTCGTGAAGCAGGTGCTAGCACTGTTGAACAAAAAGACAAAGCAGTTAGAGAATTAAACACTTTAACTTCTGTTGCTTATAACACAGTTAACAATTTACCAAACTTAACAGATGCTCAAAAAGATGATTTTAACCATCAAATCTTAGTAGATAGCGGAAACAACAACGGTCAAAAAATTAATGACATCGTTGCTGCTGCTAAACAAAAAGATGCTGAAAGTGCTCAAGCTAAACACGTTCGTGAAGCAGCTGCCAACACTAACCTTCCAGCAGACGTAGCTAAAAAAGTTAAAGCAGCTCACAATACTGTTGAAGCTTTGAAAAACTTAAAACCAGAACAAAAAGCTGCTGCACATCGCAAACTTAACGAAGTAGCACGTACAGATGCTAAAGCTATTGATACTGTTGTAGCTCAAGCTAAAGAATTAAATGCTAACCAAGCACCAGGTAATAACGAAAGAGCTAAACAAAAAATTGAAACAGCTCAAAAAGCTCATGCTCAAAGAATTGCTAATGCTCAAGCTGAAGTTAATAGATTGAAAAACGTTTCTAAAAATACTAAAGCTGAATACAACGAAAAAATTTCACGAGCAGCTACTGATGAGATTCCAGCATTAGTTAAAGAAGTTAAAGCTCTAGATGCTGCTAAACAACCTGCTATTGCTAAAAAAGAAATTGCCGCTGCTCAAAAAGCTCATGCTGAGCAAATTAAAGAATCTCAAGCTTTAGTTAACAAATTAGAAAACCTTTCTAAAGAAGCTAAAGATGAATACAACAGCAGAATTGCTAAAGCAGCTACTAATGAAGTAGAAGCAATCGTTAATGAAGCACAAGCTGAAGATACTCATGCTGCTACTGCTAAAAAAGAAATTACAGCAGCTAAAAATGCTCACGAAGCAGAAATCGCTCAAGCACAAGCTGTTGCTAAACAAAAAATTGAAACAGCTCAAAAAGCTCACGCTCAACTACTTGCTGATTCTCAAGCTTTAGTTAACAAATTAGAAAACCTTTCTAAAGAAGCTAAAGATGAATACAACAGCAGAATTGCTAAAGCAGCTACTGATGAAGTAGAAGCAATCGTTAATGAAGCTCAAGCTGAAGATGCTCATGCTGCTGCTGCTAAAAAAGAAATTACTACAGCTCAAAAAGCTCATGCTAAACAAATTGCTGATGCTCAAGCTTTAGTTAATAAACTTGATAAACTTTCAAAAGATGCAAAAGCTAGCTACAATCAACAAATTGCACAAGCAGCTACTGATGAAGTTGCAGCAATAGTTCAAAAAGCTCAAGCTGAAAATGCTAAACAAGCACCAGTTAATAAAGAAGTTAAACCTGCTCAAAAAGCTACAACTACTCCAGGTCAAGCTAACAAAGCTGGTCAAACTACAACTGCTCAAAACAATGGTAAAGTTGTAACTGGTCAAAAAGCTGCTCAAAAAGCTGGTCAAACTACAGCTACTACTAACAAAGCAGCTGCTCAACAAAAAGCTAAAGACGCTAAAAAACAATTACCTGCAACTGGTGAACAAGATCAAGTATTATTCGGATTATTATCTGGTTCATTATTCGCAAGTGCTGGTACATTATTCTTATTAAATGCACGTCGTCGTAAAGAAAACGAATAATTTAATCGTTATTCTTTCTAAAAATTAACACCTATACTGAAACCCGGTAGGGAAATGGTCAATGGCCGTTATCCTTACCGGGTTTCTTTGATTTTGACTTATTTCTCTCTAATGTCTGCACAATATTCTCCTTTGTTTATCTTTATGAATTAAAGTGTGTATCTGCTTGACGTTCTAAAGGTAATCCCGCTTCAAACCGCTCAATATACTGTTTGAAACTCTCTACATCCTCTACTTTTGGTTCAAGCACTAATGCTTCGACATCCCCAAATGCATGATGGTCTAAGTAATCTGACAGTTTTTGACCTTGGTGGTCCACATGATAACGGGCAAGCACCGCAATACCCCATGCGCCGCCTTCACTGGCTGTCTGCATCACACTGACTGGACTTTCAAGTGCTGCAGCTAAGAAGCTTTGTGCTACGCGTTCTGTTTTAAAAATACCGCCGTGACCAATCATACTGTCGATTTCCAATGCTTCATTACGTTTCAATAAATCGATACCGATTTTCAACGTGCTAAAAGCACTGAAAATATGTGTTTTCATCACATTCGCCAAATTAAACTGACTTTCTACACTGCGAATGAACATTGGATAACCTTTTGGCACATCTGTAATAAATTCACCCGAAACATAGCCATAAGATAATAAATGACCGAGTTCTTTATCCCCTTCAAGCGCCTTTTCGAACATCCGTGTAAATAAGTCTTCCTTCGTATATGCAGCTCCCATCGTATCCAGCACTTCCGCAAATAAATCCATCCAAGCATTGATATCAGACGTGCAGTTATTCGCATGAATCATCGCGACTTCATCACCTGCAGGCGTCGTCACTAAATCAACTTCTGGATACAATTTCTCTAGTGGATGATCTAAGACAATCATAGAGAAGATACTTGTCCCTGCAGAAATATTTCCTGTTCTTGGCGCGACACTTTTCGTTGCGACCATACCTGTTGCCGCATCCCCTTCAGGTGCACACATCGGGCATCCAGCTTGTAACTCTTGATTTGGATCAATCAACTTCGCACCTGTTTCTGTTAAGTAGCCTGCATCTTCTCCAGCTACCAACACTTTCGGTAAAACATCATGCACATCTTGTGTATAACCTTCTTTGTGATAAAGGTCATTAAATTGATTTAATAAATCTTCCCTGAAGCGATGCGTCTTCGGGTCTATTGGAAACATACCTGAAGCATCTCCAACGCCTAAAACGCGTTCACCTATTAAATACCAATGTACATAACCAGATAATGTCGTCATATATCGGACGTTTTGCGTATGCGGTGCATCATGAATCGCCGCATCATATAACTGCGCAATACTCCACCTTTCAGGAATATTCACCCCAAAATGTTCTGTTAGCTTACGTGCTGCATCATGTGCGTTATTATTACGCCAAGTACGAAATGGTACTAATAAATCGTCTTTATCATCAAACGCTAAATAGCCGTGCATCATACCACTGATACCTAAAGACTTTAACTGTTTAATAGCTACACCATACTTGTCTTTTACTTTATCTGTCATCGATTGATAACTGATTTGAAGTCCGTTCCAGACATCATTAAGTGAATACGTCCAAAATCCATCTTTAAATGTGTTCTCCCATTCAAATGACCCTGTTGCGATTGTTTCACATTGTGCATTAACTGCGACTGTTTTGATTCGTGTAGACCCAAGTTCTATACCTACACTGATATCTCCAGCTTCAATCTGTTCCTTAATCCTTTCCACAGTTTCCACCTTCTCCTAATATTCATTCACTTTCTCTATTTATGTAACAGTTGTATATACAACTGTGTAACCGTTATCATAAATCGTAATCCACAATGAAAGCGTTGTCAATAAATATCTTAAACGTTTAAGGTTTATTCTTACACTTTAACAAGTGATTTACTAAATATTGGTAGTGTTTGGTGGTTCATGTATTTTCGAGCGCAGTAAATAGCATCATGTTTATGAATATTGAGATAAGTATACAAAAACTAAAAAAGAGACCTGTCCTTTTTGAACAGATCTCAATGTATGAATCACTCACACTTTTCTATAACGTTTTAAGCCTACAATATTCAGTATCGTAAATATTACAATAAAGAGAACTAAAATACCGATATCAAACCAGAATTTATTAATACTTTGTGCTTTAATCATAACTTTAGTCAACGCATCCCCTGCATACCGTAATGGGAACAAATAACCGATACTTGCGATAAAGCGATTCACATTATCCAACGGAATAATACCAGAGAATAATACTTGCGGTACGACTACAATCGGAATAAACTGCAGCATTTGAAACTCTGAATTCGCAAACGTGGATACGAATAATCCCATAGTAAGTGCCGCAAAGGCAATCAGTATATTGATTAATAGTACCCACAAGATATTGCCTGCGACATCAACTTTCAATAAGTAAATTGAAAACAGTACAATAATCAACGTTTGTATCACCGCAAAGATACCGTATCCTACTAAGTAACCGAACACAATTTCACTACGCTTGATTGAAGTCGCAAGTATACGTTCTAAAGTACCTGTCGTTCTTTCTCTTAATAACGCAATACCTGAAATTAAGAATACAAATAAAAAGACAAAGAAGCCCATTAAAATCGGAAACATTTTATCAAAATAACTGCTGTCAGCATCTCCATATAAATAATGCACATCAAGTGAGGTTAATTCTGATGTTTGATTTGATTTCATAGCTGCTTTACTTGCTTGAGGCATCTCAGCCAGTTTTATTTTGATAGTTTTCATTTCACCCGCAAGTGCTTGCATTTTATCTTTTTGAAGGGTACCAGCTAGAATTTGTTTTACCGCTGTCGTTTTACTTGGATTCTCATTCGTATAAGTGACCACTAATTGTTTATCATCTTTTTGAACATAAGCATCTAAATCATGTTGTTCGATTAAGGTTTTGACAGATTCAGAATTAGAATAAGTTTCTGTCTGCACTTTATCTTTTGGCAGTGCTTTAACAAAAGATTTAGGGACATCTTCAGAGAAACCGATATTTAAGTGTTCTTCATTATCGCTATTAAACAAGAAGAACATAATCGTCAAAATGATTAAAGGGACGATAAACATTAAAGCGAGTGTACGTTTATCACGAACTAGATCAATCATGACACGTTTTAAGACTGCTTTAAATCTCATGACCCTTCGCCTCCTCTGCTTTTAAGAATACCTCTTCAATACTTGAAGCATTAAACTGTTGTTTTAATTCATTTGGTGAGCCTAACGCAAAGATATGACCGTCTACTAATAAGCCAACTTGATCACAACGTTCTGCTTCATCCATGACATGTGTTGTCATCAAAATAGTTTGTCCTTGTTCAGCTAGTTAACGCAGTTCATGCCAGATTTTTTGACGTAGACTCGGATCAATACCCACAGTCGGTTCATCTAAAATAAGCAAGTCTGGTCTCCCTAATAAAGTAATTGCTAGGGATAAACGCCGTTTCATACCGCCTGAAAATGTATGTACAATTTGCGATTGTTTATCTTCTAAATCGACCAGTTTCATATAACGTTTAATATCCTCGTTTAATTGCTTGCCGGATAATCCTTTTAAATTTCCAAAGAATACTAAGTTCTCTTTCGCACTTAAATTCTCATACAAAGCGAGTGTTTGTCCCATATAACCGACATGGCTCAATACTTTACGATTTGGCATTGAATGATTATAAATAGAAGCTTCTCCTCCATCTAACTGTTCCATACCTAGCCAACATTTAATAGCTGTTGTTTTGCCTGAACCACTCGGTCCGATTAATCCCATAATTTGACCTTGTTGAAGCGTCAACGAAATATCTTCCAGCACCGTTTGCTTATTAAACGCTTTAGATGCATGTGTTAACTGTGCGACAGCTTGCATAACTTCTCCCCCATTTCCTATCTCTGCATTGCATATTCATATTACTTTCATTATAAGCCATTCTGGTCTATGAACAACGTATCACCTTTTTAAAACATCTTAATCACACATTTTAAATATGACAATTTTATCAACTTTGAACAATAGCCTGATATGTAAGTCTAGCAATTAACCTTATGGGTAAATATGATAATGAGACTATTTATATATAAATACAACTTATATTAGAGGAGGCTATTTCTTTATGAAATATGTAATTGTCGGAACTTCTCACGCAGGTTATGCGGCAATCGAAACGCTATTAATTTCAGATCCAGAAGCAGAAATTGAAGTGTTTGAAAGTGTAGATAAACCTTCATTCTTATCCTGCGGTATTCAAAGTTATCTAGAAGATGTTGCGCCTAGCTTAGATTCACTACACTATGCAAGCGTGGAATCACTAGAAAATCGTGGTGTTAAAGTCCATGTGAATACTACAGTAACTGACTTAGATACTGAAAATAAAACTGTAACAGTTCAAGATAAAGACAATAATGAATCTAAAGTTGATTATGATAAATTATTCTTAAGTCCAGGCGGCGTACCAAACGCACCGCCAATTGATGGCATCAATGACTATAATAATGTGTTATTCATGCGTGGTGCTGACTGGGCAGGCAAAATCAAAGAACGCATGAAATCTGCGAAAAAAGCAATCGTTGTCGGCGGCGGTTATATCGGTATTGAAGCTGCAGAAGCTTTCGTTAAAGCTGGTATTGATACAACAGTGATGGATGACGGAGATCGTTTAATTAAGACGTACCTAGACAAAGAATTTACTGATATTCTCGAAGAGAATGCGAAAGAACACGGTTTAAAATTCAGAGGTAACGAAAATGTGAAAGCATTAAAAGCAGATGATAATAATAACGTAACTGGCGTTGTGACAGACAACGGAGAATTTGAAGCCGATACAGTTATCTTTACTGTAGGTGTTAAACCTGCGACAGAATGGTTAGATGGTAAAGTGAAATTAGGTACTAAAGGTATTATTGAAATTAACGACCACCTTGAAACATCTGAAAAAGATGTCTACGCAAGTGGTGACGCAACAATGATTCCTTATGCACCTATTGAAGAAGAACGCTATATTGCCCTTGCGACAAACTCTCGTCGTCAAGGTTATGTCGCAGCACGCAACATGGCTGGCCATGATATGAAAATGCCTAGAGTTTCTGGTACATCTGGCTTATCATTATTCGATTATAAATTTGGTCAAACAGGTGTACATGAATCAGAAAAAGATAATTATGACGGTAATTTAGGTGCAACGTATATCGAAGTACCTGTACGTCCTAAATTCAGACAAGATGATACAACTGTGCATCTGAAAATTATCTATGATGAAGATTCTCACCGTATCTTAGGTGGTCAAATTATGAGTAAAGAAGACTTAGTAGAATCTATCAATACAATTTCAGTCGCAATCAATGCCGGCTGGAAATTGGAAGATTTAGCGTTAGTTGACTTCTTCTTCCAACCTAACTTTGATCGTCCATGGAACTATCTAAACGTCTTGGCACAACGTGCATTAGGCGATGATGTCTTCCCTAAAGACAATCAATTATTCTAACAACTCATTAAATTAATAATCATGTAGAGTGCGGGGCAGTGTCAAAACGGCACTGTCCCGCTTCTCATGTATTTGCTTAACATACCAACTGCCTTTAGAATGAAAGTAAGCTCAAAAACATAGATAAGTGAGGAGGTTCGTCTAATATGTCTCCAGTTTTAATGTGGGTATTATCATTAATTTTCTTCGTGACGGTTATTTTAATTCAAGGTTCTTTAATGAAACGTATTAAAAGCGACTGGAATTTAATCGTGCCTGTAATTTCTGTACTTGTGATGACAGGTTTATTCATCGCAAACTATATCGTCATTCCAGTCTACATTCTATATGTACTTGTGACTGCGTTTCACGTTTATAGATACACACACGGTACTGTCAAAAACTTTAAAGGTTTCAAAGACTGACTTACACACATACCTAATTGATTTTAGGTATGTTTTTTATTGTCTTAACAAGCTCAACCAATATGATAAACTATAACCATAACCAATAATATATTATAAAGAAGGTGCAACGTTGGCTACTTTTCTAAGTACTATCAGTATCGTCATTCTTTATGTTGCCGCACTATTTACGCAGCACTACATACTGCGTCATACCAATAAGAAATATAAGTTTGTAGTACCGATTGTATATTCAGTCATTTTGTTGGTGCTGTTCTTAACACATATCATTAACTTACCAACTTTTATTATTTTCTTTATATTAGGCGCAGTTCAACTCTTCGGCCTTGAACAACAACTTAAACGACATGAGAAAAATAAACAGAAACATTCTGAAGCAGACAAAAAGAAAGAGGTGTCATAAAACATGTCTCCATTTTTAATGCATTGGATTGTACCGATTGTTACGCTGATTATTGCGATTCTTCTTCAAAAAGTAATTGCGTCAAAAGCAAGTGGCAAAGCTAAATTTATCATTCCTGTTTTATTCTTCATTATAATTATCGGGTATAATTTGCAAGGTATTATCTTATTAGCTCATACAGTTATTTTTATTGTAGTCGGTGAATTCTTCATCGTACTTCAAGGTTTCAAATCTGATAAAGCACATGATGAAACTGACTAATATTATAAAAGCGGCACGTTTAACGAAAGATTTTGCTTTCTTAAACATGCCGCTTTATTTTATACATTCATTTGTTTGATACGTTGTGCCTGTTTTTCTTTTTCTTTTAATTCACTTTCTTCTCGTTCTTGTAAATTTGTTTTGTATGATACAGGTTCTTGAGGTTTTGGCATCGCATGATGCAAGGGTTCTATATTAGGATATTTCTCTCGTTGATTAGATGTTGATTCGAATTCCTCTGTTTTCTTCTTTTCTGCTGACTGTTCTTTTAAATTTGAATCTTGTTGAAGATATTTCGGACGATTCTTCACTTCATAATAAATACGTCCAATATATTCACCAATAACTCCTAATGAAATCAACTGAATACTACCTAAGAATAAAATCGCAAAAATTGTAGTGAAATAACCTGGTGCGTCAATACCGTTAAAGATAATCATTAAGAAATTGATTAACAAGTATAATAAACTAATACCAAAGATCCACATACCAAAGTACATAATTGTACGTAACGGCTTGTTGTTAAACGAAATAACACCGTCTACACCGTAATCTAATAATTTAAAGAATGACCACTTAGAGTCTCCAGCTATGCGTTCTTGGTTTTCGTATTCAATCGTTTCTGTCTTATAACCTACCCAAGAAAATAATCCTTTAGAGAATCTTTGTGTCTCTCCTAAATCAGCAAGTGTACGTACGACACGTTGACTTAATAAACGGAAATCACCTACACCATCTTCAATAGGTACATCGACAAAGCGATTGACCAACTTATAATAACAATGCGTCATAAATTTACGTGTAGCTTTTTCTCCTTCACGATTACGTTTAGCAATAACTTGGTCTGTACCATTTTCTAAATACTTCTCAATCATTTGTGGAATTAATTCAGGTGGATGTTGTAGATCACCATCTAAAATAATCACTGCATCTACATCTCTACTTTGATCCAGTCCAGCATACATTGCAGCTTCTTTACCAAAGTTTCTACTGAATTCAATGTATTTTACGTGTGAATCATATTGACTATAATCTTTAACCTTTTCAATTGTGCTATCCTTACTCCCGTCGTCAATAAAAAGCAAATCAAATTCATAGTTTTGTTTTTTCGAATCTTCTTCTAGAACTTTCTTTAGTTCTTTGTATGTGTAGTTGATAACATCTTCTTCATTAAAGCATGGGATTAACATTCTTACTTTAACCATTCTATTTCTCCGTTCTATTGTAAAATGTTTCCACTTCTTCTATTTATATTAAGGGTTATTTATCTATATACCCAAATTTGTATTTTAAATTTAGAAACAGTATGTTTTTAATATACTACTTAGAATTTGTTTCACATTATAATAGATGACTTTGACTTTTTCTAATAAAACCTAGCATCTTTACAAAATCTATATATTCTTAATGAAGGTTATACAATGACTTCAAAGTATACGAGGACTCTATCCTTCTAACAAAATAAAAAGCACCAACCATCTTCAATAAATAAGATGGTTGGTGGTTAAATTCAAATTAATACATTTTTTGGACCAAATGAAACTTAGTATAGTCCTTTAGTTTGGTTGCTTGTATCAATATAGATGTTTTTAACTTGTTGATAGTTTTGGATCGCTGCTTTGTAAGTTTCACGGCCAATACCAGATTTTTTGTAGCCGCCGAATGGAGCACCTTCTGGTACTTGGTTATAAGTGTTAACCCAGATACGGCCTGTTCTAACTTCACGTGCAACTTTCAATGCACGGTTGATGTTTTCAGAGAAAACGCCACCTGCTAAACCATATTCAGAATCATTTGCGATTTGAATTGCTTCGTCTTCATCTTTAACTTTAATAACTGTTAAGACAGGACCAAAGATTTCTTCTTGTGCAAGTTTGTTTTTATTATTTTCTACTGCAATGATTGTTGGTTCGAAGAAATAACCTTTAGATAATTCTCCATCTGTTAAGCGGTTACCGCCAACTAAGATTTCTGCACCTGATTCTTTAGCATAATCTACATAATTTTGGATTTTTTCTAATTGTGCTTCACCTGTTTGTGAACCCATTTGAATATTTTCATCTAGAGGGTCACCTACTTTAATACGGCTGAATGCATCTTTTAAGCGATCCATTAATTTATCATAGATATCTTCTTGTACAAGTAAGCGTGAACCAGCACTGCAGACTTCACCTTGGTTGAATAAGATACCAAGTTGAATACCTTCTACCGCAACATCTAAGTTTGCATCATCTAAGATGATGTTAGCTGATTTACCACCAAGTTCTAGTGTTGCAGGAACTAAGCGTTTCGCTGCAGCATCAGCAACTTGATAACCTACTTCTGTTGAACCAGTGAATGATAATTTATCTACACCTTCGTGATTGAAGATTGCATTACCTGATTCAGAACCTTTACCTGTTAAGATGTTTACTACACCATTAGGTAATACTTCTTGGAAGATTTTAGCTAATTCAATTAAGCTGACTGGTGTAGATGATGATGGTTGGATGACTACTGTGTTACCAGCCGCAAGTGCTGGTGCTAATTTCCAAGCTGATAATAACATTGGGAAGTTCCATGCTACTACGGCACCTACAACACCAATTGGTTCATGACGTACAATACTCATAACATCTTCACTCATGTCATTAACTGTACCTTCATCTGTGTCAATTACACTTGCGAAGTATTCATAATGACGTGCTGATAATGGAATATCGATTGTGGATGTTTCACGAATCGGTTTACCATTATTTAATGTTTCGATAACTGCGAAACGATCTTTTTGTTCTAATAATTTGTCACCAATTTCGCGTAATAATTTCACGCGCTCTGCTTTAGGTGTTTTACTCCAGCTGTCGAATGCTGCTTGTGCTGCTTGAACAGCTTTATCAACATCTTTTTCGCTTGCTTTAGCTACTTTAGTGATAACCTCACCTGTTGCTGGGTTTGAAACGTCAATTGTTTCTCCTGATTCGCTCGGTACAAACTCACCATTAATAAATAAATCATAACTGTCTTGGATATAGTCTCTTACATTTACACTCATGATTAAAAGCCTCCTTTAAAGCTAATTTATTTATTGCTCAAGGTTTATGAAAAGCTTAGAAACCTTGTTAAAACCTTTTGTGAAGCGTTTTCAGTTGTATATTAATTATCACATAATTAAATAAGTTAGTCATACAATGTGCTTATGAATCCATCCCAATGAAAAAAGCCCTGCATCATGCAGAGCTTTTTAAAGATCTTAATTATGCTTTTACATGTGTCATTTCTAATTGGTGTACTAAATGTTTCAACATTGTATTGTTTGGTGTTGGAATACCAAATTCTTGACCATATTCTTCAACTTGACCGTTTAGATAGTCTACCTCTGTTAAACGACCGCTATATAAGTCTTGGTGCATTGAAGGATGGTGTAAACCTTGTGTTTCAACAGGATAAGAACCTTCGATTTTATGCACGATTGTGTCAAAATCTACTTCAACGCCTTTAGCAGCTGCTACTTCTACGATTTCACGTATGATTGGTGTAATCATTTCGCGTGAATTTTCGTATGCTGCAAAATCAACGATACGTTTATCTAAAATTGTACAAAGTGGATTAACTACACTATTAAGTGCTGCTTTTAACCAAACTGTTTGCATAATTTGATTACTGATTGTTGGATTTAAACCTGCATCTTCAAAGACTTGATTAATTTCTCTTGTTCTTTCACTTTCTTTACCATCAACACGTTGGAAGTCTACAGTACCTACACCTTCAAGTAATAGTTTACCCGGTCCTCTTAAACCAGCTGTCCACATTGTAACAGCAAGATATATTTGTTCCTCAGGTACGACTTGTTTAAAACGTTCGTCATGACCCAAACCGTTCATCATTGTCAATACTGCTGTGTCTTTAGTAATAGCCCCTTTATCTTTCAGCTTTTGCAACATTTCTACAGATTGCATTGCTTTTGTAAGAATGATGACTAAATCATATTGATCATTCACTTCTTCAGGTGTAATCATTGTCGCATCTACTTGATAAGTCTCAGTTTCTGTTTGAATTTCAAAACCATGTTTTTGTACAGCCTCAACGTGAGGTAACCAACTATCAATAAATGTAACGTCGTAACCTGCTTTTTGAATTTGTGTGCCTACACGACCGCCCATAGCGCCAGCACCAGCAACTGCAATTTTCATATTCATCGTACTCCTTACGTTTGTATTGCGGTAAGTTATTACCGTATCTAAAGTTGTATCTGTTTATATTATAACGCTTAATTCTGTTATTTTTGAATATTGAGATAACTTATATTGAAAAATTAGCCGGCAATTTTGCCGGCTAATCGTAATGATTGAGATTATTTAGCTTCTTTTCTCTTTGTATAATAATAGATTGGAATACCTAATAAAGTAATGATAATACCAATTGATGCGAGTAATGTTTGAGTGAACAATGTATTAATTAATACGAACACACCTGACACAATCGCAATTAATGGTACGATCGGATAAAGCGGTACTTTATAAGGACGTTCCATTTCTGGTTCTCTACGTCTAAGAATCATTACTGCTACGAAAGCCATTGTGTAGAATGTCCAGATAACAAAGATCAACATGTTTGTAATTGTATCGAATGCACCTAAAGACATCATAACGAAAGCAATAACGATTTGAACTAAACCACTTGCCCATGGTGCTTGTCCTGGTGTCAATTTCAAGAAGAAGTTCTTGAATGGTAAACCACCACGTTCAGCCATCGCATATGGTACACGCATACCTGTCATCATATAACCATTTAAAGCACCATATACAGATACCATGATACCAATTGTGACAATTTTACCTCCGCCATTACCGAAGATTTTAACAGAAGCTTCACTTGCTGCGTTCAAGTTACCACTGATTTCTGAAATTGGTAATGTCATTAAGAATACTGCGTTGATTAAAAGGTAAACAACCATTACAGCACCTAAACCGATAGTGATTGCCCCTGGTAAGTCACGTTTTGGATTCTTCAACTCACCAGCAATTGTACCAACGTGCATCCAACCATCATAAGCGAACATAGTCGCAAGTAAACCTGCACCTAAGGCTGTAAAGAAGCCTTGCTGCTCACCTGATTGAATTGGGAATAGTGAGAATTCTACATTACTAGGTGCAAAGAAGCCGACGGCTACAATTAAAATAATTGGAATCAGTTTAATTACTAATGTAATAGACTGAAGCATACCTCCTGCTTTAGATCCTAAGCAGTTGATAAAGTATACAGTTAGCGCAGTTATTAATGCAATCAACAAAATCCAATGTGCTTTAATATGGAATAAGTTAGTAAATTGCGTCGCAAAGACAATTGCTAAAGCAGCAACGTTTGCTGGGAAATAAATAAATGCTTGCGCCCATCCTGATAAGTAACCCCAGAAGTTACCGTAAGTATATTCAATATATTTAACAAGTCCGCCTGTCTCTGGAATTGCGGCGGCAAGTTCGGCTGCAGTCAACCCTGCACAGATTGTTACTAAACCACCTAACAGCCATACCAACATTGCCATACTTGTAGAGCCCGTTACTTCTACGACACTAGAAACTTTAAAGAATACGCCAGCGCCGATTACCGTTCCCATAACTATGGAAATGGCTGAGAAGAAACCTAAATTACGTTTAAGCTCATTTTGATTACTCATATCTATCTATCCTCCATTTACTCATACGTGATAAGCAAGTAGAGAGACGCTATACATTATTAAAACAGTATCATTCAATATTATTACAAAAATAAAAGACCATACCGTACAACACATACATGGATTTTAAAAATCTTTGTATTTGTCGTACTGTTTAGCCGCTTCTTTAACCCTTCCTTATTGAATGCGCTTACATACTGAAAAAAATAACTTTTTATTTGTCTCTGTTACTTTTATCCCTTTTGATAATGTTAATCATAGCTTCCTGTTACAGTTTAACGCACGCTCGCATAATGGGCAATAACATTTTCTTTTAATATATACACAATTTATGAACAAACTTTGAAAAGGTGTTTTGAATGTATTAAAGAAAACTGTTATTTATTTGAGGTAGTTAAACCAAACTTAAAATATCTGAATAACCCCAACCAATCATACTTATTTCTATTACCTGCTTCTCCCTCTTTTAAATCATTTTTTACTTTTATTTTTCAAAAAAAGCATTTGCAACTTAGTGCAAATGCTTAAAATGATATTATTTAGTTTCCACAACAGACTTAGGTTCTTCTGGTTTAATACTATAATTGTTCAACACCATCGGATAAAGTGTGTTTCTGCCAACGACTATTCTTACGTATGGGAAGAAAGATAGTATGATAGCTAAGCCTACACAAAAACCTAGTGTGAATATAGTAGTTAATGTAAAGAATGCGAAAGGATACTTCACAAATGAAGCTAGTCCTCTAGAAATATGTTGGATAATAATTTGATGTGATAAATAGATAAAGAACGAGATTTCACTAATCATATATAAAGCTGTTAAGTGATATCGGCTTAATTGTTTTGCGACATAAATAGCTAAAACAAAGAATGCTGCTGTGAAGATGAATAGGTCAAAACGATTTGATTCTCTCCATGTAACATTCAACACAAAGAAATCAAATGCTATAACTAGTCCACTTAGTAAAAGTACCCCAAGTACATATAGTACTTTTTGTTGCACATACTGCATCACTGCATCAAAGTTCTTACCAATATAGAAACCGATAACAAAGTAAAACAACCAATTCAAAATAATTGTACGGTTAAATAATGGATAATATGTATTCCAAAATTCTAAATAAGTTGTACTATAGTACATTAAAAAAGCATGTCCAAAACTAATAACTAATGACACAACAATAGGTATAAGTGGTTTCATGCGATCTAGCACTTTATAAAACAACATATGTAATACAAAGAATTGGAAAATAACCAGTACAAACCATCCAAAGAATTTACCTTCTAACAAAATATTAATCAATAAGTGACTCATTGAGAAATTTTTACTTGGATCAAAATATATCTCGACAATCACAAATAATGCAAAGCAAATGTATGGTATTAAAATAAACTTCACGCGTTTAGTTAAAAAGTTATTAGGTATATGTTTAGAATACCTCATACCTAACAACATTTCAGATAACATAATAAAGCACGGTGTCGCACTAAATAATAAGACTTGAATGTAACTTGCGCTTCGTTTTTGGAACTCTGTGATATGCGGATCATTCACAAAACCTGTCATTGCATGAACAATAACAATAATGATACAAAAAATAGCACGCGCATATGTCAGCTCTACTTTCTTTTTCATTTTGCGTACTCCCTTAATATTTATCCCTAGTATTAAAACGCTTTCAATGAATACATAAAAAATTCTTTTAAATATCAGCAAGCGATATTTAAAAGAGATATGTTTTCACAAATACGTTCATCATCATTAATTATATGTAACTTACATCATTTACGCAATAGAGTTAAGAACACTATTTAGTTCTATCAAAAGTTATTTTCAAAAATAAATAGACTTACGCATGGCGCGCAAGCCTATCTTTAACCGTTTTATTAATCTAATAATGAATAAAACTCATTTAGTGCAGTTTCATTATGGTTTTGTCCTTTAAATGTTTCAAAGACAGGAATCTGACCATTCATGAAACTCTTAATGTTTTCACCGACTTTTTCTGGTTCATTTTCTGTAAGAATTCCGAAGTCACCATAACGTAAAACATATCTGTTAGCCGGGATGTTTGAGGCAAGTACATTAACACCAACTGTTAACGCTTCAAGCAATACCATAGACTGCCCTTCATAATGAGAAGTTAACGCAAAGACATCACATTGCTTCATAATGTTAAATGGATTTCGTTTTTGACCCACCAAGAAAACATTGTCCTCTAATTGCAGTTTGCGTATCAATTGTTCTAAGTTAGAGCGTAACGGCCCCTCACCTAAAATATACAATTTCGCAGTTGGATTTTCTTTAACTGCATCTTTGAAGCCTTCAATTAAAATATCAAAGCCTTTTTCTGGAGAAAGCCTGCCCATCGCCATAACTTTGAAATCTTGATCATTAAACGGAACACTCACGATTTCTCCATTATTTAAATATGCTAATACTTTTTGTCCGCGATGCATAAAGAAATCTGTATCTTCGTCTTTTAATTTATTAATACGTGTTAAATTAATTGTATTCATAGCTGATGTAAATTTATCTTTTGTTTTAGACGTTGCTAAGTTTTCTTTATTTATTCTACATGTTTCTTCTGAAACGCTGACTAAATAGTCAAAACGATTATATAAACTGATGACACCTTTTAAGTTTTGGTAATGCGGACGTATACCATTTACGTTACGATTCATATCACTCTTAATGTCACTATGAAGGTACATTAGTTTACGTTTAGATTCTGTTCCTAATAGAATTTTTGACCAGAACATAGAATAACCACTGAAGTCTACTACAACGTCAAATTTTGAAATTCCGAAAATCTTTCTAAATTCGCGTTCAAATACTTCTGTTGGATAAACTGATTCTTCCAATACAGATTTAACACCTCTATTTTTAACAAAGATATCTCTGTATTTCTCTAAAGTAGTACCTAATAAAGGTCCTTTTCTTAAGATAATACGTACATTTTTATTAACTTCTTTCAAATTATCTAAGATTTCACGATTCTTTGTATCTCCCAAGAAAATCGTTACATCATATTTATCGTAATCAATATTTTCTAATAAATTAATTGCTGATGTAGTAATACCATTATTTTTCATTCCGCCTGGATACATCAATATTTTCTTCTTAGTGTTTTCTTGATTACTAACAACCGGTTGGAACATTTTGTTAACAAGACGTTCAGTTCCATGTCCATCTTCATAAGGAACATATAAATCTTTAAAACGCTCATATTTAGTTTGATATACATCTTGGTTTGTTTCCGCTTCATTAACAGCTGATACAAGCTCATCTATGTCATAGACCGACGGTCCAGGAAGTAGATCTGTATTAATATAAAGTCCGCGGTCACTATTGTAATCCTCATAATCAGGCGCATAAAAAACAATAGGTTGATCTGTTACAAGATAATCAAAGAAAATACTAGAGTAATCAGTTACTAACAAATCTACAGCTGCTAACAATTCATTCGTATCAAATGAATCAGGAACAAGATATGGCTTTAGTTCTTTATAATTTAATGCTGTTTTATAAACAAAAGGATGTACTTTAACAATAACCTGATAGTCTGTTTTCTTTTCAAGTTCTAAGACCATTTCATGAATGTCAGCCACACTATCTTCGGGGTCATTAACATCAGTCCCACGCCATGTTGGCGCAAATAAAAGTGTTTTACGTTTCTTTAATTTAAGACCATTTTGTTTTAAATGTTTACGTACATCTTTTTTATCACTATTCAATGTTAAATCAATTCTTGGATAACCAATTTCAGCTAAATCACCATTATAAATACCATCTAAACTAAATGCTCTTTTGAACACTTCTGTTGTATGAGGGTTCGGACTGACTAATATATCTGCACTTAAAAAGTTTTTAATAATATTTTGAGAGCCGACTAAGTTATCTTCTACATCTAGGCCCATAGCTTTAATAGGTGTGCCATGCCAAGTATTTACATACACTTGTTCTGGTTTCTTTGTAAAATAAGCGGGGAAAGTTGAGTTATTGATAATATACTTAGCGGTTGTAAGTACACTTAAATAATCGTCACTTTCTTTTACAATGAATCGCACATTTTTAAATGATTTATATTGTTTAGTATATGCTTTACGTTTTTTCTCAGAATCTACAACCCAGATATGTTCTAATTTTTTATATTTCTTATCTCTTAATAGATATTTAAAAATTGCATAAGGGCTGTCTGTCATACTCTTACCATCTCGTGCTTGATAAACTATTTGTCTATCGTTAACTTTGTTCTTTTTATAAAAGTTCGCATATTTAGTTGTTTTTAAGACATACTTGCTCTTAAACTTCGATTTGACAGGTTGCTCAATAAACTTATATTTTCTTTTCGCTTGATTCAGTATAAATCCGCTTACTTTATTCAATGTAGACACTCCTATTTATCTTTTTTATCAACATTAAAACAAAAGCTTTATTCTTTACCGTATAACTCTTTCTTGATTTGTGTCGTAGAAATACCTTCCGTACGTTTTAAATAAATGACTTCACACTGTTCTTTCAAGAAATCAAATTCACCTTCCCAATCGTGCCCCATCACGAATGTATCTACTTCATATCGATCAACGTCTTTTTGTTTTTGGCCCCAATCATTTTCAGGGATTACTAAATCTACATAACGAATTGATTCTAACATCATCTTTCTTTGTTCATAGCTATAGTAAGATTTTTTATTCTTAATTTTATTAAACTCATCACTAGACAATGCCACAATAAGATAATCTCCCATTTCTCTTGCACGTCTTAATAATTCAATATGTCCATAATGTAATAAATCATAAGTTCCATAAGTAATTACTCTCTTCATACTGTCCACTCTTTCATTCGTTTTTCTTTATTTATGATGAAACACATACTCTACTATGTATTTTGCAAACAATTATGCATTTATTTCGAAAATACGTTCATACATACATTTACTCATTAGTATAAACTTAATATATTTAATAGAGTTTAATGAATCTTTACAAAAGTATAACACTTGCATTGAATTTTTACATTTACCACGATAAAAAAGTGCCTTTTGAGTACTAAAAAACTTCTCAAAAGGCACTAAAACAACTATTTAATTTCTTCATAAATTCTTTTTCTATTATTTTTGTCAGTATAAGCAAAAAAACGCTTTATCCGTTCATAGTATTTGCTATCCAATTTAAATTGATTTTGACGAATTGACTCAACAACTTTTATCAAGTCCTGTTCATTGCGTGCTACTGGACCAAAACCATCCGACTCATATTTAAAGTAGCCCGGACTATAAATCGCATATTTATATATATCATCTAAATCAAACTGATAATATACAACAGGTTTATTTAAATAGGCAACATCAAATGCAACAGAAGAGACATCAGTAATGAGTAAAGCACTGCTACTGATCACTTCTTTATAATTCGTATAATCAGTAATTTTAATATGCTTTAATCCTTTATAATATTGAATAAATCTTTCACTCATTCTAGGGTGCAAGTGAAACTGAATCTCTACATTGCTTTTTTGAACCCACTCTTTAATTTTATTGTCACTTAAAAAGCTATACGTTCTTTTATAAAATTCACTTTCCAAAAATTGTTCATCTGTTCCAAGCAGTAGCTGTGGTCTCCATGTTGGCATAAATGTGATAATGCATTTTTTAATATCTTTATTTTTTAGCAAATCAAATCTTGCCAACCCAGTAATTTTCACTTCTTTATTTAAGAACCCATATTTATCTATGATATCAACCGCTTCTCTTTGAGCACTAGTTATAAAATAATCGATTGGTTTATTATATTTATGAAGCAACTTACTAACATTATTCTGCGTAACTCCATGCTGTAAAAACACAAAATCAAAATCAATTAGCTCCCGAACATATCTACCATTTACTACTCCAAATGGATTAAATAAATAAGGTTCAGTGTGAGAAGTAATCATTTTTTCCGCTTGAAAAGTCAACAAGTGATGCTTTTTACTATTAAATGGAACGACTGACCTTCCATAGCTTTTTTTCAAACGTTTATAATCTGCATTGTTTTTTTCAATTAAATAATAAGGTGTTATTTCTTTTTTTTGTTTGTAAATGAAATCAAAAAAAGCTTCTGCATTATCTTCTGCTTGATTCAGGCGATCAGTAAATAGCCAAATCCGTTTTTTATTTTTTGATTTAGCTTTCAGACCTATTATTTTATAAATACCAGATTTTCGAGTTTTGTTTTTCAGTAGTAAACCAATTATATTCTTTATAGTCAGCACTTTTTTTATCTTAGTTATTACAAATTTTTTATTTTCAAATAATCTAATAGTATGGTTTCCAAAATGCTTAAATGGTACTTTTGTGTTACTAAAATTAGTTTTTAAAGTTTTTCCTACGTTTTCAATTTCAACAATCTCTTTATCATTAACTAGATAAGCTAAAGTAAATTCAGGACTAAACTTTTTAACCGGCAATTCAAATCTGTAAAAAGAGGTATGGCTAACTTTCTCTCCTAAAAAATAATGCTCAGAGAGGACAGTAGCCTTGTCTGCTTTAATAATTTTATGAGATCCAATTTGAATAATTGGTTCAACTTTGATTTCATCAGTAACCATTGGTAGCGAAAATGAAAGTTTTAAAATGCCTTTCTTTAAATACATTGACTCATTTTTCAAATACATATTCTCAATAGATTTCAGAAATATATTATTGAAGTAAATATTGTGTCTATTATCCTCAACTCGAATTTCTAATTTACCGTTCTTATATCTGTTATGTAAAATAGCATTCTGATAAATGACATTCATTACTTTGAGACTTGGAGTAAATAATACATCATCTTCTATCACTTTTAATAAGTTTAAAATTTTATCAGTATATTGCTTCAGTTGTTCTTCAGTTAACTTATTTAGAGTTACATCTGAGTATTTGAACCTATACTGTAAGTCATATAATAAAACAGCTTGAATATATTTAGGAACGTACCCTAAACTATTTCGACTATCATCTATTAAATATTGATGATAGTTCTCTAACGTAGGTACATAAAATGTATCTTTATAATGAGCAGTATCAATAGCTGATGATTCATCTGCTCTTTTTCTATAAAAATAACATCCGTTAATATAGCTTAATTTCCCTAATTTATATTTTTTCTTCAAAACATCGTATACAAACTTAGCATCTTCAGCGTACTTTAAATTAGAATCAAATTTGATTTTACCAATCGCTGATTTTCTAAAAAAAGATGAAGAAGCATGCATTTGAATGTTATCGTAATCTTTAAGCAAATTGACTAGAACATCCTTTTCTTTTTCAAATTTATAATTCAAAGGATGTTCACCAACGACACTATCAAAGAATCTTAATCTGGAACTAACAATATCAGTTTCTGTATGTTCTTCTAAAAAGTTATATGCTGACTCAAAAGTTTCTAATCCCCATTTATCATCAGAGTCTATAAAGTTAATATACTTACCTTCGGCGCTTTCAAGCCCTGTATTTCTCGCTATTGAAACACCTTCATTTTTTTTATTAATATATTTTATGTTTTCAGGATACAAATCTGCATTTCTTTGTAAGATATCATGCGTGCCGTCTGTAGATCCATCATTCACTAAAATAATTTGAATATCTTTAAAATCCATACTTTGGTTATAAATACTATCCAATGTTTCTTGAATATATTCTTCTGTATTATATACAGGAATAACAACGCTTACTTTAAATGGGTAATGCTTGTTTTCCTTGTTGTAAACCTTACGTTTCATCTTCTTTTTAAAATTTAAAAATTTCAAGATAAACTCCTCCATTTTGTTGATTCATGATTGTTTTAAACTTGGTTTTTTAAAATTCTTTTTATTTTGGTGATGATCCTAAATATTAAAGATACACTTTTAGCATTGTAGATGTTATTGTTGGATTTAATTTTCAACAGAAAACCTGACAAAATAAAAAATATCGGTAACTTTATTGAATACTTATTGAACGTAATGTCATTTTTCATTTTTCTTCCCAATAAATACTTTTCTTTAGTACATACAATATCTGCTGTCACTTTCTTTATAAAAATCTTACTTTCTCCAGGTATCCCAACAGCTTCATTAGAAAAAGTGAATTGTAATGTTCCGTTTTTAAAATTGTAACCCTGAATCAGTACTTTAATTTGTTTGTGAAGTAAAGATAAATCCATTTTCATGTCTTTCAATTGGTACATGTAAATTTTACAGTAAAGCGGGCATTCTAATTGGTCTATTGTTTTAGTACTTATATTTTTAAACAGTTGTTTTGAAAGATGCATAAATGTCTCTGTAATAAATGACTTATGCTCGATTATGTACTTCTGATTATACTCTGCAAGATATCCTAAATAGTGTCTTGCGATTAAGTATTGAATATAAGGAAGAACCTCACTATATAATTTCTTTGATAGGTCAATTAATGGAAAATATGCATTTTTCAAATGTGCTGTATATCTGCTTTCTTCGCCCCATGCAGCATGGCTTAATGAATTTGTGTTATTGCGATCATAATAATAATAAGCACCATTAACCAGTCCATACTTCAGATTTTCTAGTAATATCGTATTGATTAATAAAGCGTCCTCCCAAAAGGTCAGGCTTTCTTGGAACCTATGGTGTAGTGAGTTAAACACTTCACTTCGAAACACAGTTCCTCCCATATGGTACTGAATAGATGTTGAATGTTGTCTGATATCTACATAACCTGATGTATTTTGAAATTTGAAATTCAAAGATTGTGGGGATAATTGATTATTTTTATTTAGTATAATCGGAGCTACTGATAACTTTAATTCTGGATATTGCTCAAAAATTTCCAGGTGTGCTTCAATATAATTTTCGCTAATAGTATCAGAGTCATCTATAAATGCAGTAAATAAAGAAGCTTTATCCAATGCATTTAAGCCGGCATTACGTGCCGCACTAACACCTTTATTTTCTTGGTTTATAACTTTTATTCTTTGATCATCGTATCTTTCTAAAATTCTTTTAGTGTTGTCTGTACTTCCATCATTTATCACAATAATTTCTATCTCTTGAGACGTCCTATTGTTTAAGATACTCTCAATCGTCTTACTGATTGTCTTTTCTGCATTATAAGCAGGCAGTATAAAGCTAAACATTTGTTCACCAACGCTTTCAATTCTATGATGTATTTCTTTGTGGTTTGCATTTGCCTTATAATCAATATACTACATAACGTTTTTAAACAAAAGTAAATGTTGCTCAATCTTTATTTTAAATTTTAATACTTCACAACACATATTATGAGTGTATTTATTGCCAATCTATATTTGTGCAATAAACAAATAACGACGCACTTGCTTACACAAATGCGCCGTTATTTTTATCTATATTCACTTTCAACTGATTCTACAACTTGTTCATAACTCATACCAGTAGAGATGTTGACACTTGCTAGAAAGCTGCCTTCTACAATAGGTGCTTCTACTTTCTCTACTCTATATTGTCCATCGTACATTTCAATAGCCATATCTAAGTTCATTTCTGCTGAACCTAAATCATAGAAACAAATCGCATCGTCTTTTAAACCTTCAATTGCTTGTTGGATAGGTTCAAAGGATGTTCCAATAGTACCGTCACTGCCGCCGACTGGAATCACTTGCACGCCTTCAGCCATTTGGCTAATAAGTTTTTTGATGCCGTTTGCGATTTCTTCACTATGACTGACTACAATAATCGCTGTCATTGATTTACTCATCTCCTATCAATGCGTTTAAGATATAAACACTACTTTGTGCACCTGGATCTGTGTGACCTCTTGACTCTTCTTTGAAGTAAGCTGCACGTCCTTTTGTCGCAACTAAATCTTCTGTATTATCTGCGAGTGTTTGAAGGTATGCGATATCAACAGTCTCTCCATTTTCTACCGCTTCTCTCGCTCTTTCAATCACGTCGTACATTGTTTTTTCATCTAGTTCAACTTTACCGCGTTGATGTACCGCTTGTGAAAATGCCTCTAACAATTGAGGTAAGTTGTCTTCTGTAATCTCATCTTCCGCAACTTGTGCCATTTTGACAAAACTGAAACCGTATAATGGACCTGAAGCACCACCAACTTTAGACATTAAAGTCATTCCCGTTGTTTTCAAAACATCTTGGACTGTGTCCGCATTTTCTAATGCTTGTGGTAAGGCATTAAAGCCTCTGACCATGTTGACACCATGGTCACCATCACCAATGGCACGATCAAGTTCTGTTAATGTATCTTCACGTTCTTGAAAAATTTCTTGTAAATGAATTAAACGTTGTTTTAATGTTTCTGCATTCATAGTTCATTTCCTCCTTGTGCGTTATCCGAAATAACGGCTTGTTGTCGGTGCGTTTAATGCGTTCAAACGGTCCTCAGTACTTTCTAATAATGTTAATGAGAAACCTTGCATATCTAACGATGTCATATAATCACCGACAAACCAGTCTTTGACTGAAACATTTTCTGCTTCAAGTGCTGCTTGGATATACTTCACTGCGATATTTAATTCTGAAAGCGGTGTGCCGCCCATGCCGTTTACCATCACTATGACTTCTTTCGCTTGGACTTCTTCGTTCAAAGCTTGAACTAATTCAGTCGCAATATCTTGGATAGGTTTAACCGCTTCTCTCTTCAATCCACGTTCCCCATGAATACCGATACCGATTTCCATATCTCCAGATTCTAAATCAAAGCCATACTTACCAGTGGATGGTACAAATGGCGGTGTGAGTGCCATGCCTATTGTACGCATATCAGCTAATAATGCTTCGGTTTGTTCTACAATCGTTTCTAGCGATTCACCTTGTTCAGCAAGGTAACCTGCAAACTTATGCACAAAAACTGTGCCTGCTACACCACGGCGCATCTCTTTATCTTCTACCGCAATATCATCTCTGACAATCACTTTACCGACTTTGATACCTTCCATTTCAGCCATTTCTTGCGCCATTTCAAAGTTCATAACATCTCCGGCATAATTTTTGATAATCAATAAGACACCGTCACCATTATCAACAGCTTTAATCGCTTCTAAAATTTTATCCGGTGTCGGTGATGTAAAGATTTCACCGCATACTGCCGCATCTAACATTCCCTGTGCAACATAGCCTGCATGTGCAGGTTCATGTCCGCTTCCTCCGCCAGAAACTAACGCAACACCTTGTTGCTTTTTCTCTTTTCTAACAACAACCGTCTCAGAAATGACAGTTTGCTCGGGATTTGAAAGTGCTAAACCCTCTAACATATCTGAAAGTATTGTAGTTTTATCTTGAATTAATTTTTTCATATGTGCACAACCCCTTTTTGTGTTCAATCATCAATTCATATTTTAGATACACCTCTATTATATAGTCTGACTAATGATTATTCATGTGATAAGAGGTTAGATTCTACAATCATTCAATTAAAAAATATGTTATATTACAATTAAGAAAAGCAATATAAATCACATACAAAGAAGGTGTGTCTACTATGAATCTTTCTTTTGCTAAGCGTGTTGCCGATATTGTCACGATTGTCAGCTTTATTGCTTTATTAATTTTATTGTCCATTAACTTCTACTTTAATATGCAAACAAATGGTTTTTCAGCAGGATTTAAAATTGAAAGCACTACTAACATTATTTTTGTATCACTGTTATTTGCTACTTGTTTAATCAGCGATATCATCAGTACCGTTTTAAAACGAAAACTTAAATACAAACATTAATCGAGTAGGAGAGTAATCATTAATTGACCACT
>NZ_KV840335.1:0-347 GCF_001839185.1 Staphylococcus sp. HMSC65H10
TGATGAAAAAGGCATCTCAGGAGTTCATGTTACATTGAAAGATAGTAATGGTAATGAATTAGATCATACTACTACAGATGAAAATGGTAGATATCAATTTAATAATTTAGAAGATGGAACATATATCGTTGAATTTTTAACTCCAGAAGGATATACGCCAACAAATGAGAATGCAGGTAACGATGATGAAAAAGATTCAAATGGTTTAACAACAACAGGTGTTATTAACGGTGCTGATAACTGGACATTAGACAGTGGATTTTATAAAACACCTAAATATAGTCTTGGAGATTACGTATGGTTAGATAAAAACAAAGATGGAATTCAAGATAATGATGAAAAAGGCA
>NZ_KV840336.1:0-14870 GCF_001839185.1 Staphylococcus sp. HMSC65H10
CGTTTCACCTTTATAAATAAATTTTCCCATTACTAGTACCTCCTATAATAATCTCTCTACATCTTCAACTTGAAATTCATCCATGTACTTTTCTAGTTCGTCATGAATTTTATTAATCAAATACTCTTCCACATCTTGTAAATCAGTGTGTTTGTGGACTGTAGCTTTGACTTTTGCGGTAAACGTAGCTTTTACTTTGAATTGCATTTCTACGTCGTCATAGTCGATATTCAATTAATCACCTTCTATAATTTTGAGTGCGTCTTCCACAGAGTAAGCAACACCTGCAAGCGCACCTCTTTTTTTAACTGTTTCAATAAACTTGATTTGCTTATCTCTAATTTTTCCGCCGGGTTTCTTAACTTCTATAAAAAATATCTGTCCATCTGGTCTGAAACCAAATAAATCACAAAATCCTTGAGGCAAACCTGTATCGAAAAATCTCCCATCTGCCGTTCGTACTTTGCCCACATTCGCTCTGAAAATAATGTTTTCTTTTGATGCAGCAATTCGTATCAAATTTTGTATATCTTGTTCTGTCATCGATATTCAACTCTTTTAAAGTTACATGCAGTAATAGCTTCATCCAGCCAACCATTTTTATCCATGTCTAACATCGTAATGTCGCCATCTTCACTCAAAGCAAACATAACGATTCTTGATTCTATTTCTTCACCTTCATCTTCATAAATAGCATATAAATTATTAGGTGCCGGCATAATTTGTACATATTTATCACTCATATTTCATTTCTCCTTATAATTCGGGAATAAATGGGAAGCTTGGGAATGATTGTAGGGAGCGTTAAACGTTGTCATATCAATGTTTTCAACTCATTTGGGAATTGGGGGATAACTTTTAGAAACTTTTCTATATTATTTACACTTATATTTTTTAGTATCTACTTTTATTTTATTATTCCCATTAATCCCATTAAAAGAATAAAAGTAGTATAAAGTATTGATATGACAACATTCATGGTTGGGAGTGAATGCTAAAATTCATTCCCAATTAACTCCCTAACGTCTTTTTTCACTCCCAAATTTTAGTAATTCCTTATTGTAAATCCTGGTTTATAATCTTCGTCTTCAACTTGAACACCTTGATAATATTCATGACTTGATTTTTTTACCGAAAATTTCTTTTCCATTTCATTTCTGAACTTTCTGCTGCTCATTCTATATTGATGATTATCTCTGGCCCAAATATCATACGCTTTGTAAAGATGACTGGTTCTAATAAACTTAGCTTCTCCCATTTCACAAACATCACGTAAAAACAATTCTGTACTATCCATTTCTGTACGATATTCATCTCTCTGCGCTTTAACACTTTGTGGTTCGGCCAATCCGATTTTCTGCCATTCAAGATAACCCTCAACACACCATTTCATAATGGCAGGTAATTCTTTTTTTAATTTATTTGTAAGATCTCTGTCGACCTCTTTAAGCGGTATTTGCTTATCAAAAGGTATAATGACGAACCTACGCCAAATCCCTTCATCTGTGCCGCGTACATAAGGCTTGTGGTTGGTTGCCATCCACAGTTTCAATTGCGGTACAAATTCAAATTCATTTTCGTAAAGTTTACGTGCTGTAACTTTATCTCCGCCTGTAAGCTGCTTGATTAATCCTTCATCGAATCGATCACCTTCATTCGGCTCTGTGGTTGTTACAAATCTTGCACCATCTAACTTGGCAATTTCTGGACTGGCATCCGATTTTTGATTGTTTGCCATAATAGCCTGTGGACGAATGTTAGTTGCATAATTTCCAAAAACTTCATTCATAATATCTAAAAATACTGATTTACCGTTTCTCCCGTTACCAAGTAATACAAATAAAACTTGTTCCGAAGTGTAACCTGATAATGAATAACCTACACAACGTTGAATAAATTTAATCAATTCTTGATTTCCTAAGAAAATATCGTTTAAAAAGTCTTCCCATTTCGGACAATCTGCGTTGTCGGTATACTCGCACTTAGAAATTTTTGTGAAGAATTTATTTTTGTCATGTTCCAACAACTGACCTGTATTTAAATCGATGTAGCCATTCTGTGTATTAAATAACGTGAAATCCGAATCGAAAACATGATTGTGGATAGGTAATAAGTGCTGACATTCTTTCAACATGTTTTCCTTTTTATTATGATTACGCGAATCTTTCCAATGTCGTGTTCTGAATTTTTTAATTTCTTCAGTGTCATAGCCGTCATACGAATCTGAAATTTTTTCATTTTTCAAACCGGCAATCACTTTGTCGACTAAACCTTTCATTTTGCCTGCGTCATCAATACGCCAACGTTTGCCGTCGTAGAACATCCAGTTTTTAGAAGTATAGTTGTAACGTATAAAACTCCCGAACCTATCTTTAAGACGTTCTGCGTTGCCTGTGTCATCATATGAATAACGTTTGTCTTTTTTTACTGGTTTGACTGCATCATCCATAATAAAAATCTGAAAATCATTTTCTGTCTTTTCTGGTATAAATTCATTTGTACAAGAATCGATCGCATTATTGATTGTGATATTGCCGTAAGTGTCTTTCCCTCTCATCTCATCCCACTTGTCGCGGTAGAGGTTGGACTTTCTGAATATGTCGTCCATCTTCGCTGCATCTCTTGCAGTCCAAAAAGCTAAGTCGTTGGCGAAAGCCATATCTGCTTCAGATTGGGAATCATAGAACTGTGTCCAGTCACCTTCAAACAATGTGGTAAAGCGTAGTCCATTTTTTGATTTTTTAGCTATATCAATCAATTCTTCTGCCGATAAATCATTGCCTGTACCTTTTGTGTTGTTGATCTGCTTTGTTTCTGATTCTGGTTGAGCAATATATTTATTGTGCAGGTAGTTAATCTTGCCCATTTCATCTTCTGTGATTTCCTTAAAACGCCCGATGCGGAAACCTGTAAATGTTAAAAATCTCAATTCTTCATACATTTCTACATTGCCGCGTCGTCTGCCGCCTTTAGGCAATTCGCCTTTGACTAAAATGTGGATACCTTTACCGCTCGGAGATATTTCTGCATAACTTTCCATTGTTTCAATAAATTCTCCGACAATATTGTCTACATCTTCATTAGCGAGATATTCCTGTATTTCTTTTTCTACACCATCAATATCGATTCCGAAAATACCATCACCTAACATAAAACCGATGCCGTCAAAATTCTTCGACATTTCTACTGCCGTTTCGTAATCACTCCATGTGGAGGAGTCGTTGCTTTTTGCATATGAGCCTGTATTGGGATTTATCGGCCTTTTTGTTTTTCGGCCATTAGCTGTTTCTTCAATCTTCCAACAGACCCATGTATCTCGTTCCATTAAATCTATTGGAATTTCTTCATACATGTGTATAACTCCTTTTTAAGTAAGCAAGAGAGGGGTAACCCCTCACTGCTTTAGAATGGGTAGTCTTCGTTATCGTCAATCACATCTGCACCTGCAAATGGATTTCCGCCATCTTCTGTTTTGAATTTGTGTGCAAGCTCAGGGAATTTCGTTTTCTCCCAACGTTTCACATTAAGATTTTCATAAGTTTTGCCGTTATATTCTGATGTTTCATTTTTAACAGTGACACGTACGGGTTTACCTAAGAAATCTTTGAATAATTCTTCAATTGATGAGTATTGCTTGCCTTGTTGCAATTGAGCAGCGGCACCGATTGTATTAAAGAAACGCATATCGTATTTGCCTGTTGCTTTCGCTTTCCAAATTTTATGAAAGACAATGTTGTTTTTAAATTTCTGATCAATATCGTTTCTGATTGTTAATCGCATATCCACATGTTCTGTTCCGCTTTGTGTTGCATTTTCTTCACATTTTGTAATTACTACCTCGTAAGTTCCGTCTTGAATACCACCGTCAAAAGTATCTTCCATGTTTAAAGTAAAGTTTGTCATAATTAAAATTCTCCTTTTTGATTAAAATATTTTTCTTCTGCTAATTTACGTGCCATAATTGCATCTTGTTTATTTTCATAAGTTCCTAAGTTAATCTGTTTTTGTCTTATTACTATATAAGCTCTCCAAGCATCTTTTTTTCTTTTACCTGGTTTTGCTTTCAAAAGACTCACACCTTTGTAACCTGAAGTATTATTTGTTGGTGTTTTAATGTTCTTTGCCCAAGTTACAGTACCATTTACATATCCGCGTTTTTTTAAATATTTATTTCTACTTTTATTTAGCTCATTCATTGATTGACGAGATTTTTCACGACATTTTTGACTTGTTCTATAGCCAGAAGTATTTCCTCTGGATATATTAACTGATTGGTATTCTCTATAATTACCTTCGCTATCTTTAACTAAGTAAATAGCATAATTCCCGTTTTCAGTGCGCTTTCCGGTATCACCAATGATGGTTAATCCATTAATGATTTCTCCACCTTTATATTTAGTATGTTCATACATTTACAATCACCCCAACATTCCTAATCTTTTTGCTTGTACATAAGCCCAACCAGGCTTATATCCTAAATTTCTTGCAACTTCGTATAATTCTTCAACTGACTTGCAATCTTCAGGTTTACGCATTTCCAATACAAAACTGCTACCGACTTCTTCTAATTCTACATTTTCATCAACTTTATAATCTTCGCGCTCTAGCGGAGGCCATTCGTAACCGCAGTAAGGACACTCTGAATGTGCTGCAGGGATGACACTTAAACACTCTGGACATTCTTTAGCCATAATGGTGTTTTCTTTTTTGTTTTTCTTAAGGCCTTTAAAGTGTTCATCCCATTCATGGTTAGTATCAGGCAACCCGTGCCTCATATAATTACCTACATGATCAATGATGATTGCCGTTTTATTGGGTTGATATCTCATTGAACGCATGGTCTGTTGAATGAATAATGTGAGCGATTTGGTCGGTCGTAGCAATATGACACATTGACAATCCGGAACATCAACACCCTCACCATATAACTCAGCATTTACTAGAATTTTTACCTTTCCACTTCTGAATAACTCCATTGCTTGATGTCTCTCATCTTTCGGTGTTTTCCCATCTACTTGCAATGCACGATAACCTGATTGATTAAATTTCTCTGCAACACGTATACTGGATTCAACGTTATGTGTGTATATAATTGTTTTTTTGTTTTCCGCAAATTTACGATAATTCTCGACTACATCACCATATATAGTCGGTTTCATTGCTTTATCTATTGAGTCGTTTTTATAGTCACCTGTGGAGGCTTTTTTCAATTCATCGCTATTGATTAAGTTGACTGAGTAGTATTTGAAAGGTGCTAATCGTTTGTTGTCAATTAACCATTTAACGGATTTACCTGTAATTAATTCTTGAAATATTTCAGTAAAACCTTTGCCATTCATTCGATAAGGAGTCGCTGTAAATCCAAAAATAAAAGCGTTAGGAAATGCATCGAAAATATCTTTATAGGTCTTAGCAAGAGAGTGGTGTGCTTCATCCACCAATATAATTGAAGGTTCAGGCTCGGTTCCTCGTTTAACTCTATTTCTTATGGTTTGAACCATACCTACATGACATAAATTCATGTCAACATCATTAGCCTTAAAAGTTTGTTTGATTTGATTTACAAGCTCTATTCTGTGGACGCAAAACAAAACTCTATTGCCTTTCTCCGTTGCTCTTCTTGCAACTTCTGACATCGTTACAGACTTACCGCTGCCTGCGTTATGCAGGCGACTGAACCATTAATTTCTTCTTGCCTTGCGAAAGACATTTATAGACACCGTCAATCAATTCAAGTTGGTAGTCTCGAAGTTTAAAGTTAGTCGCCATTATTGTCATCACCTACCTTAAACAAATCCTCTTGCAAGGAATGTTCACGATTGTCTAATTGATTTTTAGCAAAGACGTTATTGCTTGGCGTTAGTATAAAGCCACGTTTGCCAGACTTCTCGTTAAACACTAATCTCGCTACGACTTGGCAAAGACCTGCTACGTTGTCGCGAATGGTTTTACGTATGTCTGGTACAGCTTGCGTAATTTGTTGACCTGCAGGCGTGTAGTTTTCATAATTCGTTTCCCAAGCAAGAAATACTAAACGTTTTTTTAAACTTTGTAGGAAACGCAAACTATCAATAGTGAAGAAGTCTACACGTTGGTAATGACTCATCTCTGGTACACGTTCGTTTTTACCATTACGCCCTAAGTTTGCTAACATTGATCTAAACAATTCTGAAATGTTGTCGATAGCGATAGTGTCGTATTGGTTAAGAATTTCTTTATTGTCCGCTAACCATTTCATTAATTCGCCCCACTCTTTCCAAGCTTCGTGGGTATTAAATTCTAAGATATCGATATTTTCGTTACCTTTTAATGGACGTTCTGATTTGTCCACATTGATATATAATGTTCTGCCTGGTAAGAAATTCAATGTGTGTGTTTTTCCTGTTCCAGGTTTCGCATAAATAAGATAAGTTGCTTTGTCTGTCTGAATATCTTTAGCGCTTGTGATATTGAAACTCATTATTTAATCACCAGACTTTCGCTCTCATGCAACTCTGCACCTGGCACATCTGCACCGTTTTGAATATCTTCTTTAAGTGCTTTCTTATCCAGTTTTGGTGCTTGTTCGATAAAGTATGATTTATCAATCAGTTTTTCATTTGTGATGAACACACTCGGTGCATTTCTACGTTTGTAAATATAATTTGTAGTGGTTCTGTAATTCTGCAATTGGCGATATTCAAGCATATCCTGCAGCAATGTTTTAAGCGTGTGGATGAAAGTCTGCTTCTGTTTCTTCACTGTCTGCAGACGTTTGATTTCCTTATCCACAGTTTCAATGTCGCCCTCTACACTTCGAATAAGTCCTATTGTATTATCGACTTTAATATCAATACTCGCTTCGATAGATTCCAGTGTGTCTTTCAAAACTTCTGGATCGATGCCTTCATCAATTTGATTACGAAGCGCTTCATATTGTTCATTTAAATTGAATAAGCTCATTATGACTTTAAACCTCCACTCAATATTTTTTCTATATTTGTTATGCATTGCTTTTTATATTCGTCGCTATTGTCACTGCCGACAATGACATGTTGGACGTCTAAGTCTTTTCTATACGTGAATACTAGTGTTTGCTTTTTATCATAATTAGAGTATTCGATCGTACCTTGTACTTCCGACTCATCTAACATATCGATAAATTTATGTGAATATTTTTTAAGGTTCATGTAGTACCTCCTGTAAAAATTTGTTATGATGAAAGTGTCTAATTTCATCTCTGACTGTTAGCAATTGCCGTTGCTAGCAGTCTTTTTTAATACTTAATCGTAAATAACGTGATATACTCTTCGCCGTCATCGACTACTTCCCCTCGCTTATCTTCGAAGTACCAGACATCGAAGAACAGATACACTGCTAGTGATAAAAGTAATGACCACGCTGCTGATATGATGAAATCTTGTGTGATAAATGTCAGAACAGCTGTGCTTGCAAAGCAGAATGCGTATGCGATCCAGAATGATTTTTGCATTTTTCCTTCTCCTGTTCGTATGTTTTTTGAATGGCTCCATGTTTCCACATAAATTCAAACCAGTATTGGCATAGTTCCGCGCTAGGTTGTTTTTGTGTTTTTTCTGACATGGTTTATTTCCTCCTTATTCATCTGTTTCTTTTATTTTTGTATGCAATCTAAAGTTATTAATTGTTCTGATTTTGTGTTCTAGTTTTTTAATAGTTGAAACACAATGAATTTTAGCTTCGTTCAGTTCATCCAACTGATTTTTAGTCTGTGCTACTAAGCTCTCAATATCATTAAGGTGTTTTTTAAACTCATCTAAATTTGTGGAAATGTACATAACTCTTTGATTCTCATGAATCGATTTTTTTCTTTTAAACATTTAGTTTCCTCCTAAAATTGTTCTCTGCTTGGACTTGTAAACCCAGTTCTCTCAATTACTGGTAACTTGTCTTCATTTTCAACTAAGCATTTAACTAAAAAATCATGGCCGCAATCTAAATAACCATCGATACTATCCCAGCTAAAATCAACTTCGCTTATTGTTTGAATCTTTTTACCTTTATAAATGATTACTGGTGGTGCGTTGACATTCTCTACTTTGATCACTAATAAATGTTTTCTTGTTAATTTGGTAATGAGTTTTTTATTTTGTTTATCATTGTGAAAAGCCCTTTCGTGTATAATGTTGTTATCTCCTAGTGGAAGGAGGTGAGGATTATGGCTAAAGATCATGTGACAATCGAGACATCTTGTCCTAATTGTGGTAAACGTATGAAAATCACTACTAAGAAAAAGCACAATAAATGCCCAAGATGTAAACTCGATTTCATTAGAAAGTAGTCTCGAATGTAATACCTTCATCAATTAACTCTTCAATAGTTTCTCGAGATTTTTCGAGTTCACGGATAGCTTTGTTGATTTTTAATTGTTTGATTTCTAGGTCTTTATTGTTGATATTTAATTGATGAAATACTTTAGGTCTGTTTTTATCTAGCACCTTTTTAGCGACTATTGCAGTAGTTGCTATTAAGAGTGCTATTTTAATTGCTTTGAGTTTGCTCATTTCGTTTCACCTCCTTTAATTCGTTCTATTGATTGTGGGTTTTGGTATAATCACCTAAGGAGGTGATATTATGCTTACAAACGAAGCAAATTTTGTTTTGCATCATTTTTATAAGATATATAAAGACCGTTTAGATGAAGGATATCCTGAAAAAATGGCCCGTTATTTTTATGACGATGAACAAGTACATCATAATTATTTTTTAGGCTTTAACTTCGATGATTTTTTAATCTATACAAAAGAGCTTTCTTCAAATGAATACGTTACACTCGGATATGGCGATGGTGGGTTCTCCGAACTAATAATCAATCCAAAAGCAATCATCGAAATGGAAAATTTATATAAAAATAATGCTAAAAAATTCATTAACACTTTAATAGACTTAAAAAAACTAACGGGAGCTTGATTATTCTCCTACAACATGCCATTCATCAGATATTAAGTCCTCTGCCAATGGTTGCCATCTTTGCTTATAGGACTTCTTATCTGGGATGGTGTACAACATGCCGTGGTACGGGTCATTTGTGGGTAATATGTTTCCTCTTAAACCTTCATTTTTTAAATCTTTTCTATAAATCGCTTTACCTTTTTCCATAGCTAACTTTGTTGCTTCTTGAATGTTCACTTTGTTTCCTCCTTTAATTCTGCTCGATTGTGGGTAGGATGTTACGCGTTACTTAAAAATCTTTCAGCGTATAATCTAATCATGTAATCTCTATTACTTTCGTTCATATTTTGAACACTCTTAGATAACCTAGTTAAATTTGCATCCCTTGAAATCCAAAAATTAACACCGTATTTGTCATAAAATTCATTTGGATCCATTGAAAAGGAATCTATGATAAATCCTTCTAACTCGCTATCGTCATAAAAGTCACAAGTAATACCAGCTTGTTTTAACAATAGGTCGTATCTGTCATCGTCATATGGACCTGCGTATTCTAATAAGAACGCCAGACCTTCCTTACCTTCGCTTAACTTAGATTTGATAAGTTCATCTTCTAATTTGACCAATAAATCCATTATTTCCCTCCTAACCCAATCTCTCTAAGATTCTGTAATCGCCATGTCGCGCTGCTGTATCTTTTTGAGTGTCAGTAAGACGTAAGTAATTTTGATTCAAACTTTCTAAGTTTGCGTTTTCTAACAGTCGCATTGCATTTTCATAATCAATATGTTTAATTGTTGTATAAGTGATAGAATTAAAGTGTTTATTGAGCATGCTGTACAAACCTGTGATAAAGTGACAACGTTTCTTGTGGTAAAGCTCATCGGATACTTTTTCAGTGAAGTATTGATTCACAAGTTGATATGATTTTTCAGCAACTTTCGCTTTAATGAACTTAGCTTCGCCATGTGTTAGTGTTAAATTCTTTTCTAGTTTTTTAAAACGATCGTCGAGCGTTTTCTCCATATCGTGCATTTTATAGCTAAACTCTCTCATTTCTTTTTTGGTTTCTTCCATTTCTCTCTCATGCTCAAGCATCTTATCTAAAAGACCTCTACTCATTTCCGCTTGCTGAACTAATTGGTCAGCTTGTCTTCTGCTAATATCGATTAAATTTTTAGACATCGATTACATCTCCCTTTTTAATTTGTTGATTTAATTTTTTGGATAAGTCCAGTAAGTCATCGGCAATCTTTTGAATAGGCTTTATAGCATATTCATTACTCAAAATATATTCATCGTGGATAAAGTAAGTCATCGGTGCGATTTCTTTGATGAGTTCATTACCTTTTTTTACTAAGTCATATACTTCTTTCTGTGCTTTTAACCTACGTTGCCCGTCTGTTAATTTAGCGTTCATATCACTCAGTGCTTTATTCAAATCATCATACTTCTGTGATTTTTCACTCACTTCATCTCTGCGTTGTTTCATCTGTTCGATGTCTTTTTCTAATTTTTCATTACGTTGTTCAATGATCTTTTGATGATGTCTTGATTGAGCAAGTGCTTCTTTAGTCCGTTGATAATCCTCTGGCTCCATGTAACGCTCCACAACCTCCGGCTCCCTATTCTCTGCGTCCTCTAGTTGCTTGCGTGCGATTTCTTCTGAACGCTGTGCTTGTTCTACTTGGGATTGAAGATGGGCGTTTTGTTCGTCGCGTTGTTTGAGTTGCTTCTTTAACTCGCGTAACTCACGAACTGTCATCTCATCAGGTGTTTTTGTTTCTCCAGATGAAGTAACATGTTCTTTAGTACGTTCTGGTTCAGGTAGAGTTGCAATTTCGTAGAGGGCTTCCATTCCTAAATGCGACGACATCGTCGTATTTAACTCTGGATTAGAAGCAATTTTAATCATTTTCTGTGCTACTCGATGATTTAAATCAACTCTTTCAAGCCATTTGCCAAACTCACCATGTGCTAGGTCGTTTTCCTTAACGTGTTTCAGTCTGCGACCAATCTCAAATATCGATTGTCCAGCAATATTTTGATAACTTTTAATTTCTGTTTCTATTGTGGTTAAGTCATTACTAAGTTGTAATTCGTTCAACTGTTCCACCTCCTATTAATTAGTTTGTTTGCGTTTTTCCTTAAATGCTAAAATGATTGATTCCTTTTTATTATTCCTAAATACGAAATTTTCGTATTCGTTGCCTAAAAAAATATCATCGTATTTAACATTAAAAGCGTCTATATACTTCGAAAGCAAACTATCCTTTATATTAGTAGAATCTTTTTCCATATTCTGAATTGTGCGTGATGATACTTGGAATAAGTCTCCTAATTCTTCTTGAGTCATACCATAATCAGTTCTTAACTCTTTTAATGTTTTCATGTTGTCACCGCCTTTCGGTAACTCTAATATAATACGAATTTTTCGTATTGTCAACATAAAATTCGATTTTTTCGTAAAAAACTTTACTTTGATATGAAAATTTCGTATAATGCGAAATAAGGAGGTTGTGACTCATGAACAAAGAACGCAACAAAATTATTGCTAATAATATAAGAAAGTATTTAAAACAATCTACTATGACTCAAAAGCAATTAGCTGAATTAATTGGTATCAAACCCTCTACATTAAGTGATTACTTAAATTTACGCTCAAACCCTTCACATGGGGTGATTCAAAAAATAGCTGACGTTTTCGGAATTGTTAAAAGTGACATAGACACTACATATAAAGAAGACAACGACATCACAACTGTGTACAATCAACTCACACCTCCACGCCAACACAACGTTCTAGACTACGCAAAACATCAATTGGAATTACAGAATAATACAAAGGATAACATCGTAGATTTCAATGACTACAAGGATAACAAAGTAAACGAAGCGTCTGTGTATGGTTATGTTTCCGCTGGTACTGGCGAACAGATTTTTGATGAGCCTCAATTTAAAGTAGCGGTGAAAGGTGATGTGCCTATTCATGATCTAGCGTTGCAAGTAAATGGTAATTCAATGGAGCCTATGTTTCATGATAAAGAAGTTATATTTATAGAGAAAACGCATGATATTAAGAATGGTCAAATCGGAGTATTTATTATTGATGGTGAGGCATATGTAAAGAAAGTATATGTGGAAGAAGATAGATTGACTTTAGTTTCACTCAATAAAGAATACCCTGACTTGCACTTTTACGAGAACGAAAGCATAGAGCTGGTGGGGAAAGTGATTTTGTAACCCCCCTCCACTCTGGGGCGAAAAATAAGTTAATAAGGAGATCAACTTTGAAAAACACAATCAACATTACATCAATTATTTTAGGATTGCTAAGTTTATTTGTCTACTATACGACATTTTATACAGATTTATTTTTAGATACCGAATTTAGTTTTTGGTATCTACCGGGTGCTGTGATATTTGTTATTTCTATAATTGCAGCAATTATTGGTATTTTAAAAGCCAACAGGTTAATTAACATTATAGTACTATTGCTAAGTTTATTTTATTTATTGCATTTTTCTTCATTGTTTTTACTAGTTTAATAGTCAAGAAGTAATATCTATTTGATTAAATATACGGAGGAGGTTGAGGATGGAATTTAACAAAGTTAATAGAATAAAGGAGGTTGAGGGAACCAAGTGTCAAAATTTAATTTTAATCAAAGAATTCACAAACTAAAAACTTCAGGCAACTTTAAATTTAAGAATATAGATCACCAATTACACTATTTGCTACGTAAATTCGAATCAGAAAAGAAGCACAAAGGTTATTACCCTAAATTTAAACAAGGAGATATTGTTTTTGTTGATTTCGGCTTAAATATAAATCATGAGTTTTCAAATTCTCACTTTGCTATTGTTTTAAATCATAATGATAGTAATAAAGAAGATATTATAAATGTGGTTCCACTTTCCTCTAAATACAATCCTAAGTATCTTAAAATAAATATTGATATGAAAATAAAATATATAAAAAATGCTATAAATACACTTAATGATAAAAAGAAAGAGTATGAAAAGCTTTTGAAAGAATTAAACGAATTTAATCCACACGAAATGTCTGATGAAGAGATGCAATTAAAGTTCACTGAATTTATCAAATGGAAAAACGTATCATCTCCAAAAATTAATAAGATTGATAAAGACGTTAAAAAAACTGAAGATGCTATTGAAAAGCTTAAAAATTTAAACAATAAAACTTATGCATGTGTTAATTCGTTTCAGCCTATTAGCAAATTTAGAATTAAGAATATTTATCCAAAGGAAATTAGTAATGTAAGCGTTGATACTTTAACACTTTTAGCTATAATTAATCAAATAAATTTAGATTTGCTTTCCTTGCCAAAAATTGAATAAGGTGCTATTATACCAATATATAAGGGTTTAACCCCTAAACATTATTGATATTCGCTATTCATCTACGAATAGTAAACCGTGTAATCTTATAATTATAAGTGGCACCTATTTTATATAGGTGTCTTTTTTTATGCAATTCAGGGTACACCACCGTACCCTTATTATTTTTTTACCTTTTTTGAGGAGGAATGTTAATGAAAGTCGCAATATACACAAGAGTAAGTACATTGGAGCAAGCAAACGAAGGTTATTCTATCGGCGAACAAGAGCGGAAATTGAAACAGTTTTGCGACATAAACGATTGGAAAGTCTTTGACGTTTATGTAGACGCTGGTATATCAGGCGGTTCTCTTGAACGTCCATCTTTACAAAAGTTACTTAAAGATATTGATAAGTTTGATATGGTACTTGTTTATAAATTAGACCGCTTAACACGTTCAGTACGTGACTTACTGGATTTGTTAGAAATCTTTGACCAGAACAACGTTGCTTTTAGAAGTGCAACAGAGGTTTATGATACTACAAATGCAATGGGACGCCTATTTGTTACGCTAGTAGGCGCAATGGCAGAGTGGGAACGTGCCACAACGAGAGAGCGTACGTTATATGGTAAAGAAGGTGCGTTAGAGAGTGGTAAATATCTCGGTCATGTTCCTTTTTATTACGATCTAGTGGATAACAAATTGATTCCGAATGAAAATAGAAAATATGTAGATTACATTATTAAGAGACTTAAAGAAAATATCTCAGCAACACAAATTGGTAAAGAATTAAGTAATATGAAAAACACTCCCGTTAAGTTCAATAAGACAATGGTAATTCAAATACTACACTCACCTACTGCACATGGCCACACGAAATACGGTAAATTTTTCAAAGAAAATACACATGAACCTGTCATTACTCAAGAAGATTATAATACAGCTATAAAAATATTAAGTACCCGCAGACATACGTATAAACAAAATCACGCTTCTATTTTTAGAGGTAAGATAGCATGCCCTAATAATTGCGGTAGATTTTTACATCTAAATGTAAATAAAATCAAGCGTGCTGATGGGAGCTACTATCTAAGACAATATTATAAATGCGATAAATGTTCCAGAGAGAAAAAGCCTTCTACCATTATCAGATACGACATGATGCAACAAGCGTTTATGAAATATCTTAACAATTTAAGTTTTGATACTATCGAACCGCCTAAAAATAATGATGACGAAGAAGAATTCGAAATAGATATCGCTAAAGTCATGCGTCAACGAGAAAAATATCAAAAAGCATGGGCTATGGATCTAATGACTGATGATGAATTTAAAGCAAGAATGAAAGAAACAGATACGTTGTTAAAACAAGCCTCTGAAAAAGAAGTTGAAAACCATGAACTAGAATTTGAACAAGTAGTTAAGATTCAAAAATTACTACAAAAAAGTTGGGAGAACTTGAGCGAAGATAAGAAAGAAGATTTGGTGGCAGCGACTATAGACAAAATTCAAATTGAACTAATAAGAGGAAATAAGACAGTCAACAGTCCTAACGAGGTTAAGATTAAAGATGTTTCATTTCTATTGTAGTGTGTGGTATTAGCTTTTTGATTGTGAT
>NZ_KV840337.1:0-346 GCF_001839185.1 Staphylococcus sp. HMSC65H10
CCAACTATTATGACAATCCTATGAATGCACATCTTCATTTACAACTACGACCGAAAGGTACTAACTTGAAAGATGAAAAATTAGAAGTGTGTAGTGGTATTCCAATTGAAAAATACGATATTAGTAAATTGAATGCAAAGCAAGATAAATCTAAGAATGGAAGTGAGAAACAATTGAAACATATTTATTCTAACCATATCGAAGGTAATAAAATTACAGCTCCAAAGCCAAGTGTTCAAGGTGTGGTTATCCATAATGATTACGGAAGTATGACACCTTCTCAATATTTGCCATGGTTATACGCACGTGAAAACAATGGTACACATGTTAATGGTTGGGCAAGTGT
>NZ_KV840338.1:0-624 GCF_001839185.1 Staphylococcus sp. HMSC65H10
CAACTGAATTGAACAAACGTAAAAAAGAAAAAATTAGTTATGAAGTAACATCTCTAGATATAAAAGAATACCAACCACATGAAGTTGTTCATATCGGCGATATGGTACGTATCAAAGATAGAGATTTTACGCCTCCGTTGTATTTAGAAGCTGAAGTAATCGCTGAAGATTATGACATGGTTACTAAAGAATCAACATATTCCTTTGGCGAGTATAAAGAATATCGTGAAGATGATTTACGACAAGAGTTTTATAAGCATCTTAGTAATATTAGACAACGAATGAATGATAACTTCAGCAATGTAAATACTATTGTTAGGGAGACCAACAGTCAATTACAGTATTTCGAAAAGAAAATTATTAAGTCGCAAGATGCGCCGGAAAATCCAGTCAATGATATGTTGTGGTTAGACACTAGTAATCCTAAAGTAGCAGTGTTACGTAGATACTGGAACGGACAGTGGATAAATGCGACTGCCGAAAAAGCTGATGATATTGACGCAGTTACACGCGAGAAAGCTTTGTACGATGATTTAAATAACACATTTATAAACCTGAACATTCAACACAGCAAGTTATTAAGTGAAGTATATGAAGTTATAGACAGTGAATACCTTGTCGATA
>NZ_KV840339.1:0-1204 GCF_001839185.1 Staphylococcus sp. HMSC65H10
AAGAAAAACTGCTTAACAGTACTTATGAACCGCAAGCAGTTAAGAAAGTAGCCATTCCAAAACCAAATGGCAAAAAGAGAATTCTTGGAATTCCCGTCGCAAGGGATAGAGTTATCCAACAGGCAATCAAACAAGTTATCGAACCGACAATTAATCGTCAGTTTTCAAAACATAGTCATGGTTTCAGACCAAATCATAGTACAGGGACAGCATTGAAACAATGTATCCAATACTATGAAGAGGGTTATCACACAGTCGTAGACTGTGATTTGAAACAATGCTTTGATACATTGAACCATGATAAGTTGATGTACTTGTTTGAGCGCTTTATACAAGACAAAGCTATTTCTAAATTTATCCGCAAAAGTTTACAAAGCGGGTCTGCAGACCTGTCTGGCGAATACGCAGAAAGAAAGACAGGTGCCCCTCAAGGTGGAGTTATATCTCCCTTGTTGTGTAATATCTATTTGCATGAACTGGATAAAGAATTAGAGAAGCGCGGACACCGTTTTGTAAGATACGCTGATGACTTCGTCATCTTTGTAAAATCAAAACGTGCCGGACAACGTGTTATGGAAAGTATCACAAATTTTATCGAAAAAGACCTGAAATTAACAGTGAATAAATATAAAAGTAAAGTGGGTTCTCCTACACGTTTAAAGTTCTTGAGTTGTCTGATAATGAAAACAAATGGCACTTGTCGCTTCAGACCCACTATGGAAGCAAAAAGAAATTTAAAAGCCAAATTAAAGTGGGTCACAAGAAGAAATAGACATGGCACATTCAAAGAAATTATAACAGAAATCAACGCAATTACTAGAGGTTGGATAAATTACTTCGGTAGAGGTTTTATTAAAGTATTTGTCCAACGAATACAAAAGTGGTTGAACCGTCGTATCAGACAACTTATTTTAAAGCGATGGAAGAAAATAAAAACAAAATACAAGATGTTTCGAAAATATGGATTAGACCACAATAGTGCTATGCGTATTGCGAACTCAAGAAAGAAGTATTGGAGACTTTCAAACACGCATGAGGTTCATCGTGCGCTTACAACAAATAGACTCTACAAGTGGGGACTAGTACCACTAACCCGACTCGCAGAGTCTGCTTACGCAAGATATTGAACCGCCGTGTACGGAACCGTACGCACGGTGGTGTGAGAGGACGAGTGGTCAATTAATGATTACTCTCCTACTCGATT
>NZ_KV840340.1:0-849 GCF_001839185.1 Staphylococcus sp. HMSC65H10
ATCTTCTCACGGTGCTGCACCTCCTCATATCAATATTTATGACCTTACTTTTTAATACCCTACTTTTTTATAAAAAACACAATAAATTTATTTAAAAAACTTCTATACTAAATTCGATTGATGAGATAACCTAGCAGTTATTTTTCAATCGGATTTTTTGCATAAAAAGGGCATAATCCCTTATCGCTGTAGTTACTATAACCAAATAAGAAAGAGGTATTGTTTTTATGACTAATTGTATAGCAAAAATCATTGATTATAAAGGAGCACTTACATATACGACTGACTGTTGTGAAAACTACGGAGCAGTTAATCAAAATAATCTAATTGTTAAAAGGGTAAACGTAAAACAATAATCAAATTATTAAAAATTCAAGGTACACCTAGCTACTTAGAATTAAAAAAGCAAAAAATTCTATTGTCGTGACTGTTGTCGTTCATTTGTATCAAAAAATTATAATTTCTGTAATAACTTAATACTTCCTCTTCTTTATCAAAGCGAAGAAAATAGAATATGTAAAAGTATTGGGCAAGGTAACAATGTTAGTGCTACGTTATATTAATAAAATAGGCGAAAGTGTAAAAACTGATCAAAATAATTAGCACGCTATGCTGAATATTTTTTAATTCAGATAAATTAGGACACTCTTAAAATTGAAGTTGAACAATTAGTCTTTCCATTTTCAAAGTAATTCTCTCATTGTTGTAAAAGTTGATATATTCTTTTATCTGTTTACGTGCAGTTCTTAAGTCTTTAAATTTGTAATGTTTATTGCCTTGATAGATTTCTGGTTTCATAATTCCAAGAACAATTCCATGACTTACAATTTTCCCTGTTCCGAGATCCTT
>NZ_KV840341.1:0-2945 GCF_001839185.1 Staphylococcus sp. HMSC65H10
ATTTGAAAATGATTGCATTTTATTCCTCCCAATAACTAGGGTCGTATTTCATTCGTTCTAGTTGATCTGCACCACTTAGTTTAGGTGTTTGATTTTTATAATTATCAAAGTTTCCACTGAACAATGTTTTAGGTCGTAAATATTCATCCATCTTCGGATTGTCTTTCCATTGCGCAGTCATATTATCAATTACTGTAAAGAAATCTTCTTTTGAATTATCTTCATTGAATCTGGCACGTATTAGTTTTTGATTCGCTTTTGATTTGTGACTAAACCTCTTACCAGTCTTTTCGTTAAGATAGTCTATAATCTCTTTATACGGGGTGTGCGTCGGGTTGCCCGACAATATATTATTGTTAGTAGTCTCTGTAGTAATCTCTGTGTAGTCTCTGGTATTGGTCGTGACATTTTGTCCTCTTCCATCGTGACAATTTGTCATGCTCGTCGTGCCATTTTGTCCCGATGGTCGTGCCACTAGATTATTCAAGTTTTCGTAGTTGATTGAATACCATTTAGTACGGTCAAAACCAGCTCTATTATAGTTACCTACATATAAAAGGTCTTGTTTTTCTAAACTACCGAATGCTCTTTTGATAGTTCTCTCACTCCAAAAAGGAAACTGCTTTGCCCAATTGGGATAAGAATTATATATCCAACGTTTACCGTCATAGTTATGCTTACTACTATTTAACCAGTAGTGTATTTGCTGTAAGATTATTGCTTCATTTAATCCTACCTTTTCAGCTAATTTAGGTAAGACTTGTATCGGATAATCGTCAATTAATAATTTGCTCATTCATTTTTCCTCCTTTCAACATTTTGTTAAGCCGATTATCAACTTTTATCCAACTGTTCTCTAAGTGGTATTTCTTATCAAATGTGTCTACGCCTATGTTGTGCTGTTCTGAATGATGCTCTCTGCATAGCGCTAACACTTCATATCCGTAATGGTTCATTGTCTTACGATTCTTTCCTCTACCTATTGCATAATGATGTGCAAGGTCTGAATGAGGTTTACCGCAGATAATACAGTTACGGTTGATAGTTGCGTAGTAAAGAAGTGCTTTATCCTCTTTAAGCAGCTCGCTTGTTTCTCTTCTCATAGGAATTTGATGATGGAACATGAATGCTATGATTAACTCTATTAATTCACTGGCTACTTTCCTTTCACAGTTGGATAGACTGATTGGATCATAACCGCTCATAATTTCTAATTCTGCTTGAAATCTCGCTCTCAACGCTTCTACTGGTTCACCCCAGTACCTCTCTATATCGTTAAGCAATGCGAATATCTTCTTTCTTTGTTCATGCGTAATACTTTTGTTGTCATACACTTTAACTTCTGCTAAAACCGAATATCCGTTGTCTATCAGTTCTGTGTGACTTTGTTCTAATTCAATACCAGTTGCAACGACGGAATAAGTACCGTCGCTGTCTTGCTGGTATCTAGTGATATGTTGCATTAAACCACTCCTAGAAAGCTAAATCTGAATCATTGTAGCCTAATGGATCGTTTGCAAATGGATTATCTTGATTGCTTAACGGTTGCTTCTGCTCTGGTTGATTGTTTCCGCTTGCTAACTGTTCTTTACGTTTCATTTCATCCGTTTTAGGTTCAGGCTTATTTACAATCTCGTCGCCTTTGTTCCAAACTTTTACAAATGATAGACGCACAAAGTATTTTCCTTGGTCCTCGTTGAATTTATTCTTCAAAACGATAGTTCCAAATTTGTTTACTAACTCATCAGTATCAAAAGTTAAATCTGGTAAATTCAATTTGATACCTAAGCGTGTTAACAACTCGATATATTGTTTTTCTTGAAAATCTTGTTCAAATGGTGGGACAAACTGGTTATGACTGAATTGTTTACCCTCGTTATTTTCAAATACGATTGTGAAGTATCGGTTTTGATTATCATTAAATTGAATCTCTTTAACTTTTACTGTGAATTCCCCAGCACCTAAGAAGTCGCCGCCTTTTAAGAATTTCTCTTGATTAGTATCTGTAATGTGATTTGCTCTACCTTGAATTTTCATAATTGAATTGCTCCTTTGATTTTTAAATTTAGTTTCCGTTCCTGATTGCTTGAACTACGTCAGTAAGGCTTGGATTGATGAATTTTTTGTTTGTAATCGTAACGCTTGGCGAATGTCTTATTTTTGTTTCAAATATCGGTGAAGGTTCTGCATTAAATACATAGTTGAATGCTTTCTGTCCGTCTTGGTCATTTTCTTCAATCATCATTCTGCCTAGTACATCTGACTGGCTTAATACAGCCTTTTTAATCTGTTCCTGTGCTTCAATAGTGATTGTAGGATTGATTGTACTTCCTTCGTCATCTTTGTCCTTGTTGATGCCCTCATGACCACTGATAGCAAGATGAAATTGATAATGTTCCTGTAACTTAGAAATAAATCTATACATGTGAACAATGCGTGTAGCGGTTGCGCCCCAGTCATTGAATGTAGGCTTTCTAGTTTGACCTGCCATAATGTCATCAATCGTGATGTCACGTAACTTCTGAATAGTTTCAATCACTACGACGTCAATTTGTTTTCCGTTAGATCTAAGATGCTCTAAAATTTGAGGTAACGCTTTAACTACTGCTACAAAGTGTTGATAGTTTTTTACTTGTACGACTGCACCATCTTCTGTCACTGTTGTACCGTCCTCATTGATGTCCAATACAAGCGCGTTGTTATCTTTAGTTAAGAAAGTTGTTTTACCTGTACCGAACTTTCCATATACTGCAAATTTGTAAAACTTATGTTCGTTCTGCTTACTGATGTCCTTCACTCCTAATTGAGTTAGAATATCTTGTTTTTGTTCTTCACTCATTTAATCACCAGGCTTTCGCTTTCACGTAACTCCGCACCATGCACATCTGCACCATTTTGAATATCTTCTTTGAGTGCTTTCTTATCCAGTTTTGGTGCTTGTTCGA
>NZ_KV840341.1:3045-3655 GCF_001839185.1 Staphylococcus sp. HMSC65H10
GTATGATTTATCAATCAGTTTTTCATTTGTGATGTGGACACTCGGTGCATTTCTACGTTTATAAATATAGTTTGTAGATGTTCTGTAATTCTGCAATTGGCGATATTCAAGCATATCTTGCAAATATGATTTGATTTTATTTTTGAGGTTTTCCCTTTGCTTTTTGAGTGTCTGCAGACGTTTGATTTCTTTGTCTACAGTTTCAATGTCGCCCTCTACACTTCGAATAAGTCCTATTGTATTATCGACTTTAATATCAATACTCGCTTCGATAGATTCCAGTGTGTCTTTCAAAACTTCTGGATCGATGCCTTCATCAATTTGATTACGAAGCGCTTCATATTGTTCATTTAAATTGAATAAGCTCATTATGACTTTAAACCTCCACTCAATATTTTTTCTATATTTGTTATGCATTGCTTTTTATATTCTTCGCTATTATCGCTACCTACAATCACATGTTGGACGTCTAAGTCTTTTCTGTATGTGAGTACTAGTGTTTGCTTTTTATCATAATTAGAGTATTCGATCGTACCTTGTACATCGGACTCATCTAACATATCGATAAATTTATGCGAATATTTTTTAAGGTCCATGTAGTACCTCCTGT